>JAGBGV010000315.1 GCA_017935805.1 Clostridia bacterium
CGTCATAAACCGTGAAGCAACGCTTGCAATCCTCAATCAGTAGTTCAATATTTACACAAAGACCATTTCAGATTCGATTTTTGACAGAACCAGTCTTTTCTGTGATAAATCATCAGACTACATACGCGCCGTATATTATGCAGACGCTGAAGACGTTCTCGACCATGTATATAATGCCGATGACATTAACAACGGCTCTATCGACATTCCAATTTTGAACAAATAACGGAGGAAATATGGATAACACAACAAAGCTTCCGATTGAAGAAAATTTGACACCGGATATGCTTACAGACCCTGCTAAGCTTTCCGAATTCATCGTTGCTGTGCTTGACTCAAAGAAAGCACGCGATATCAAGCTTCTCCACGTTGAAAAGCAGACTGTTATTGCAGATTATTTTGTAATTTGCACCGGTACATCTCGTACACAGGTTCGCTCATTTATTGATGAGGTAGAATATAAGCTTGGTAATTACGGCATAACACCCCTTCATATTGAGGGTGCTGATTCCGGCACTTGGGTCCTTGAGGACTTTGGCTCTGTCATCGTTCATGTATTTACAAACGAAGCAAGAGAGTTTTATAACCTTGAGAAGCTGTACCAGGGAACAACCGAACAGGATATTTCCGCATTCATTACAGAAGACTAATCAGATATCACATAAAGGAAGTCAATCATGAGATACGATTTTTCAAACATCGAAAAGAAATGGCAGGATAAGTGGGACGAAGCCGGCATATTCAAGGCAACTGAAGACTATTCAAAGCCTAAGTTCTACGGACTTGTAGAATTTCCTTATCCCAGCGGTGCAGGTATGCACGTTGGTCACATCAAGGCGTATTCCGGTCTTGAGGTAATTTCAAGAAAGCGCAGAATGGAAGGATATAACGTTCTTTTCCCAATCGGATTCGACGCATACGGCCTTCCTACAGAAAACTACGCTATCAAGACAAACACTCACCCCAGAATCGTAACAGATAATAACATAGCAAACTTTACCAACCAGCTCAAGAGAGTTGGCTTCTCCTTCGACTGGTCAAGAGTTATCGATACAACTGAAGAAGGCTACTATAAGTGGACACAGTGGATCTTCCGCAAAATGTTTGACGAAGGTCTTGTTTTCCGCGCTACAACACTTGTTAACTACTGCCCTCACTGTAAGGTTGTTCTTTCAAACGAAGACTCCCAGGGCGGTAAGTGTGATATCTGCCACAGCGATATTATCCAGAAGTCCAAGGACGTTTGGTATCTCCGTATTACAGAATACGCAGATAAGCTGCTTCAGGGCCTTGAAAAGGTAGACTATCTCCCCAACGTGAAGCTTCAGCAGCAGAACTGGATCGGCCGTTCTGAGGGCGCATTCGTTAACTTCGCACTTACTAACTGCGACGATACACTCCGTATCTACACAACACGCTGCGATACAATGTTCGGTGCAACATTCATGGTAATCGCTCCCGAGCATCCCATTATTGAAAAGTATCGCAACATCATCAAGAATATCGACGCACTTGACGCATATAAGGAAGAATGCGCAAAGAAGACCGAATTTGAGAGAACACAGCTGGTTAAGGATAAAACCGGTGTGTGCATCGACGGCATTGCCGCTATCAACCCCGCAAACGGTAAGGAGATTCCGATCTACATTTCCGACTACGTTATGATGGGTTACGGCACAGGCGCTATTATGGCTGTTCCTGCGCATGATGACCGCGACTATGATTTTGCAAAGAAATTCGGTATTGATATTATTGAAGTAATCAAGGGCGGCGATATTTCCAAGGAAGCTTATGTAGGCGACGGCGAAATGGTCAACTCTGACTTCCTCAACGGCATTGCCACAAAGAAGGAAGCTATCGCAAAGATGCTTGAATATCTTGCTGAAAAGGGAATTGGTGAAAAGGGTGTCCAGTACAAGATGAAGGACTGGGCGTTCAAC
>JAGBGV010000316.1 GCA_017935805.1 Clostridia bacterium
CCTCCTCCACCGCAAGCGGTCCCCCTCCCCCCACAGGGGAAGGCTTGTAAAGAAATAAAGTGCAATTTGAGGTTGTTTGAAGCGACGGGAGATAAACCCCCGCCCTACGGTTAGCCGAAGTGGTAGGGTAAAGCTGCAAGGCAAAATGTGGCTTGAATCTTCTCCAGTCAGCAAGGGATTTCATCAAGGATTTTGATAAAATCCGCCAAGGATTCCGCGTGATTCAGCCGATCCCGAAGCTGTGCCGCACCGCGGATGCCGCGAATGAAGTACGCCGCGCGGGAACGGGACTCTCGAATTCCGATGACTTCCCCCTTCAGCGCCACAACGTCAGTTACGAACTGCTTGACTGCCGCGATCCTCTCGCTGACTGTAGGCGGGGTGAAGCTTTTCGGATCACGGATGGCGGAGAACAGCCACGGATCTCCAAGGGCACCTCGACCGACCGCTACCTCGTCGCAACCGCAGTCGATGTACCGCTGTGCGTCACTTGGTGAGCAAATATCACCGTTTCCGCAAAGTCTAACTCCCTCGCGCAAGCCTGCATCAACCAAGGCCTCGTGAAGTATGCGGCAATGATCCGGCTCAGCGGACGGGGCATACATCTGTGCACGGGTGCGGCAGTGGAGTGTGATCTTGTCTGCTCCCGCACGGGCAAGAGCGATGCCAAATTCACGGTAATTCATGTGCTCCTCGTCAATTCCAAGGCGGAACTTCACCGACAGGGGCACGCCGTGCTTTACGCAAACCTCCTTCACTGCAGAGGTGATACGCACGGCAAGGTCTGCATCCTTCATCAGGGCAGAGCCGTCGCCTGAGGTGAAGATCTTCTTCACAGGGCAACCCATGTTGATATCAATTCCGGCAGGTGGGCTTGCGTAACTGCAACCGCTGAACTCCCCCCGAAGGAGAATATCGGCCGCCCGCGCCATTATCTCGGGATCGTGCCCGAAGAGTTGGAGAACTGACGGTGCCTCACCTTGGGTGATCTCGGCAAGTGCGCCTGTCTTTCGGTCGTTCATTGTCAGGGCAACAGCGGAGATCATCTCGCTTGTCACCTCAGATGCGCCATATCCCGAGCAGAGCCTGCGGAAGACTGAGTCTGTAAATCCCGCCATCGGTGCAAGAGATGCGCGGATGACGGGTGTGTTTGTTATATTAACATTATTTATAGTAATATCTGTCATTTTATGCCTGTATTGTGTGGTAAATTAACATTATTTCGTCAGTCGCGGTTCTTGTTCCACGGGCGCAGACAAAGCTTGACTGCAAAATGAGGCAGGGTAGCAAAGATCACGTTTGCGAGAAGCTCGGGCAGTACCGCGTCGCCCATCAGGGAGATAAATGTGATGCCGCCGACTGTAGCGAGAAGGGTAAAGATCGTGAACAGAGCCCGAAGCAGGGAGGTGATCACGGTGTAAAGTGCGCGGACAACTACTGAATCGCGGAAATAGTAAACGGACAGCGCGCCGACGATGTAGCCCACGGGCATATATAAGATCGGAAGGATCGACACCGCACCGCCGCCGAGGGACTCGATGACGAAAGCCGCAACGATGCCGAAGATCGCGCCGAATTTTTCTCTTTCGGACATGGCGACAGCCACTACCAAAGGCAGAATCAGATCGGGCACAACGCCGAATGGGCGGAATCGGGAAAAAAGGGTGGTCTGGAGAAGCGCGAACAAAATGAGCAGCGCGCCGACAATGGCGGACTTTATCAGGATGTCTGCATCAATTGAGATGCCAACGCCGCCGCGGACTCGCTTTGGTGTAGCACCGGGCAAACCGATCTCACGCTCCGAGATTCCCGTGTCTCCGTGGAGTGGGATGCTCTTTTGCTCCCGCGAGCGGTGCAGAAGAGAGTTGAATTTATCTTTCATGTTAATTTACCCATATAAATCAGTAAATAATCGTAAATATCGGGAGAAAAATGTTAATTATCTGTAAGTTCGGAGCCGTCGATTGCGACTGTTTCAAAAGAGGTGATAACCATTACATTGGTGAGGGAAGAGAAGTCGGAGGAGCATTTTACCCGAACGTTCAGCGCACGGGTGTAAGGGTTGGCCTCCACGGATTCCACATATCCGACGACCAGTCCGCGAGGATAAACGCTGCCAAAGCCTGTGGAAAGGATCCGGTCGCCAACCTGCACGTCGCTGTCGGCAGGAAGGTAATTCAGCTCGCAAAGACCGCCGGAGGACAGCTCGAACTTGCCAACGCACACGCCTGCGTCGTTTGTTCGCTCAACATAAGCGCCAACGGAGGAGTTTGCCTCAACGATGGTGGTAACCTTTGACCAGTTGAGACCTACCTCGGTTATCCGACCGACGATGCCCTCCGAGGTGATGACCGGCATATTCAGTCGCACGCCGGATGAGCTGCCCACGTCAAGGTTTAAGACCTTTGAATAGTTGCCGCTTTCGTGACCTGTTACCGTTGCGGCGAGGAATTTGTAGTCTGTGTGGGGGATCTTCACCTCAATGAAGTCAGTCATCCACTCGTACATTTTCTCAAGCTCCGAAGCGTCGTAGATCTGCCCCTGAAGCTCCTTAACCTGTTCTTTGAGCCGCTCGTTTTCCTCTGCAAGCTCATCGAATTTGTAGAAATATGCCGCGAATCCGTCCACTGCCTCCGCTGCGTAGTTGAACAGCTTTTGCAGAGGCGTGAGAACAACACCCACCGCGTTGCGCAGAATGGGCGTGACTCCCATGGAGTACATCACGGTCGGCACTATGGCTACAAGCAGGGTGATGACGGTGATTATGTAGAAAAATTTGTTTTTGAAAAACTGTTTCATTTTTCTCTCTCGATGTGGTGTATTTTTGGGTTTGGGGGATGAGGTTGAGGTTGTTTGAAGCGTAATTGAGATGAGAGACTTTAGATTTACACTAACTCTATTTTAACGCACTCTCCCTCAGTCACCTTCGGTGACAGCTCCCTATAACGTAGTTATGGCCGGATGGAGCCTTTTGTTCGGGTGCCCCACGCGTAGTAAAAAAAAGAGATAAGGCAAAAAATTCGGTTGAAGATAAAAGAGATAAAGTGTAGTTCGAGCCTGTTTGATGCGGCGGGAGATGAACCCCCGCCCTACAGTTAGTTGGTTCGGTGTGGTGAAGCGGCGGAAATTAAATTGGTGCAGTTGTGTTAAAGATAAGACTGCACGAAAAACAAAAGGGGTTTCCAAAGGGGAAAACAGCGCAGTGTGAAGATTGACGAGTCAATCGAGCACAAGCTCTTGTCCCCTTGGTGCCGGGTGATTCATAAGAGGTGCCGGCATTGGTACCTCTTATGCTCCCCACGAGAGTGGGGACTTTGGTTGAA
>JAGBGV010000317.1 GCA_017935805.1 Clostridia bacterium
AAGATCCGCACACAGTACACCGAAAAAGAGCACACCGGTCTTGATGAGCTTAAGGAGCTTGATGCAAAAGTAAAACGTCCCGCAAATGTATTTGCCTACATCTTCGGCAGCATCGGTGCGATGATCATGGGTAGTGGTATGAGCCTTGTAATGACCGACATCGGAACAACGGTGGGCATCGGTGATCCTATGATCCCCGGTATTGTGATAGGCGTTGCAGGTATGCTTATGGCGATAGTGAATTACCCCATTTACAAAGGCATTCTCGGCTCTCGCCGCAAAAAGTATGCTGATAAGATCATCGCTCTCAGCGATAAGATCATGAAAGACTAAGGGGTGTTACAATGGCAGGTTTTTTCAAGAAAGCATTTCAGGACATGAAGGAAAATGCAAAGGCACAGCACGAAGTCGACAAGGCTAATTTTGAAGCAGTCAAGGCTGAATCAAAAGCCAACTTTGAAGAAAACAGAGATCATAACACCTTTGCAAAGGCAAAGGCTGACGCAAAGAAAACCTGGAATGATGCACATATGACTCCCTCCGAGAGAAATGCAAAAATTCAGGAAGAACGTAACGCACAAATCTCCGCCGCAAAGGCAAGGACAGAGGCTGCAAATAAACGTTACGAGCTTGCAAAGAAAAAATAAATAAAACATAAGCGAGGTACCGTCAGTATCTCGTTTATGTTTTATATTTAACGAAATATAATCAAAGGCAGATGCCGGGCACATTTTCGTATTATTTACTCCGAAAGATAATAATATAAGATTTCCCCGAAAAATGCAAAACACAAACAAAACTTTAACATTTACATGTTATAATATAAATAGTAAACTTCGGAGGTTGTGTGATGTTTAAGATATTGGTCGTAGAGGATGACAAGGAGCTTAATAAAACTGTCTGTTCTTTTCTCAATCACAGCGGATACGAGTCAACAGGATGTCTGAATGCAAATGACGCATATGATGCTCTGTATGAGAATATGTTCGACCTTATCGTATCTGACATTATGATGCCCGGTGTTGACGGATTTGAGTTTGCACGCAATGTCAGAGAGCTGAACGAGGATATCCCGATTCTTTTTATGACCGCACGTGATGACATTGCTTCCAAACAAAGAGGATTTCGTATTGGTGTGGACGATTATATGGTCAAGCCAATTGACCTTGACGAGCTTTTTCTAAGGATCGGTGCACTTCTCAGGCGTGCCAAGATCGCATCCTCACGCAAGCGTGAGATAGGCAGTTTTGTGATGGATGCCGATGAGCATACCGCTTATCTCAGTGGTGATGAGATACCCCTCACCAACCGTGAGTTCAGTATCCTTTATAAGCTGCTCAGTTATCCGAAAAAGACCTTCACAAGAACACAGCTTATGGATGAGTTCTGGGATGCCGATACCGAAACGTCACCGAGAGCTGTGGATGTATATATGACAAAGCTCCGTCAGAAGCTCTCTGACTGTGATGATTTTGAGATCAAGACCGTTCACGGACTCGGTTATAAGGCGATAATAAAATGAGAAAACCAACACTTCGAAGCATATTGGGATCGGTCAGCAGTTTTTTCTTGTTCTTTCTGACGGTAGGATTCATAGTGTCTTGCTGTATGATACTTTTTTTGAGCATACTGGCGGAAACAATGGAGCTCACCCTCACGCCCGACAATGTTGCCACTGCTGCAAAGATCACCTTTTGGAATGTGATTTTCATTACACTTCTTTTCGAGCTGGCGGACTATATTCGCCGAAAAATCATGGTAGAACGACCGACAAGAACCATTACCGCGGCAACCGAAAAGATCATGTCGGGTGACTTTTCAGTGCGGATCGGTCCTATGCAAAGCTCCGGCATGGAGAGTTTTAATCAGATCGCTGAGGCGATAAACAAAATGGCGAAGGAATTATCAAGTGTTGAAACACTTCGTACCGACTTTATTGCCAATGTTTCTCACGAAATGAAAACACCCCTTGCCGTAATGCAGAATTACGGTACACTTTTACAGTCTCCCGATTTGGATGAAGAAAAACGGATGGAGTATGCCAAGGGTATAACCGATGCTTCGCGTCGGTTAGCGGAGATGATGACCAATATTCTGAAGCTTAACCGCCTTGAAAATCAGCAAATTTTTCCCGAAGTCACCGAGTTCGATCTCGGTGAACAGCTTTGCGAATGCCTGTTGCAGTTTGAAAACATATGGGAAAAGAAGAATATTGAAATTGAAACTGATATTGCAGAGGGTATTAAGGTAGAGGCAGATGCGGAGCTTCTGTCCCTTGTGTGGAATAATCTGTTCTCAAATGCCTTCAAATTCACCGAAAAAGGCGGAACTGTGTCACTGAGTCTCACCGCTACCGAGCATCATGCCGTAATCAAGGTTAAGGACACGGGCTGCGGAATGACATCAGAGGTAGGCGCGCATATTTTTGAAAAGTTTTATCAGGGCGACACCTCTCATTCTGTTCAGGGCAATGGTCTGGGACTTGCCCTCGTAAAAAGAGTTATTGATATTATGCAGGGTGAGATCAGCGTGGAAAGCGTTGTTGGTATGGGAACGACATTTACGGTAAGGATCCGGAGGGTGTGATATGGACTGGAAAAGGATATGTAGTGCAGTTTTGTTTCCCCATATCGCTATTATGTTAATTCTTGTTCCGATTGCAACAGTATTCCTTGTGTATTCGATGGTGTTTTTAGGAACGGAATCGGTTTTTGCCATTGTTTCCTATGTGCTGGCTGCTTACACATTAACTGTATGGTGTTTTAAGATACCATATCTGATTAAGCTTTTCAAAACATTCAAGAATAAGAACAAGTATATAAAGATTTGGCAGGATGATACAAGACTCAGAGTAAATGTATCTCTTTACGGAACGCTTATCTATAATACCGCTTACGCATTATTGCAGCTTGGAATGGGCTTTTGGCATCATACCTTTTGGTTCTGCTCACTTGGCGCATATTATATATGCCTTGCTGTGATGCGGTTCTTTTTGGTGAGACACACAAGCAAGCATAAGCCGGGAGAAAAGATGTCTGATGAACTACGGAAATACCGTACATGCGGTATAGTATTTCTCATCATGAACTTGGCTCTTGCGCTTATGATATTCTTTATGGTGTATTGGAACAGAAC
>JAGBGV010000318.1 GCA_017935805.1 Clostridia bacterium
CATCCGTAAGTGCGCCCGCACATATTCACAGGTACTCACACTTATGGATATTTATCCTCAATACACATTTATTCAGTCTTCTGCACTTCACCTTGACTGGATGAGAGAGTATTATCCTGATATTTTCGAGGGTATCAAGGCAAGGGTTGCAGAGGGAAGATACGAGCCCAACGGCGGTGTGTGGGTAGAGTGCGACTGTAATGTGACCGGCGGTGAGGCTATGGTAAGACAGTTCCTCTACGGTCAGAGGTTCACACAGAAGTATCTTAACTATCTCTCCGACTCCTTCTGGCTTCCCGATACATTCGGCTATAATGCTGCAATTCCCCAGATCATGCATGGATGCGGAGTCAAGTATTTCTATACAACAAAGATCAGCTGGAACGACCTTAATAAATTCCCCGCAGATACATTTATCTGGCGTGGCATCGACGGATCTGAGGTGCTCACACACTTTACACAGATCGTTGTTCCTCCGGATCCGCAGCACATGGATGAAACAGTGCAGAAGAATATTGAAGACAAGCGTTCTACGGATATGAAGCTTTCTACATACGGCTTCGGTGACGGCGGCGGCGGTCCTACATTCGGTCAGCTCGAATTCCTGAAGCGCACAAAGGATCTCGATGGCATGCCGGTCATTGAACCTACAACTGCATCAAAGTTTATGCAGAAGCTTGAGGAAAGACGCGATAAGCTTCCCGTATACGACGACGAGCTGTATCTTGAGCTCCACCGCGGCACGCTCACAAGTATGCCGGCTGTTAAGAAGAACAATCGCCTTGCGGAGATCGCTCTTCACGACATGGAGATATTCAATGTTCTTTCCGGTGAGGCTATCAACGAAAAGCGTGACGCGCTTTACAAGACGCTCCTCAAGAATCAATTCCATGATATTCTCCCCGGTACATGTATCCCGATAGTTTACGATCAGGCTATTCCCGAGATGGAAAAGATGATCGCGGACACAAATGCAGAGACACAGAAGTACGCTGCATCTATGACAAAGGCTGAAGATGGCAAGATATCTCTCTTCAACACACTTTCCTTTGATCGTGACGATATTGTCGTGCTTGACGGCGAGCGTTCATTTGAGAATGTCCTTACACAGACATATACCGACTCAAGCGGCAACGCAAAGACTGCGGTAAAGTGCAAGATCGGTGCAATGGATACTACTGTGCTCACAGCCGGCAAGGGTGTTGAGGCTGATAGTCCCTTCCGTGCGGACGGAGACTGTCTCACAACTCCTTATTATGAGGTGAAGTTTGACGAGTGCGGATATATCTCCTCTCTCATCGACAAGGAAGCAGACCGCCAGATCAAGCGTGACGGCGGCGAATCTCTCGGTACACTTTGGATGGGCGAGGATGTTCCCGGCTACTGGGATAACTGGGACATCGACTCCGACGTGTTCATGAAATTGAGACCTGTTAAGGAACTCCTTTCCCGTGAAGTAGTAGCTGATGGCGCTCTTGAATACAGAATCCGCTGTGAATATAAGCTTGGCAGAAAATCCTCTGCTGTTGTTGATACAGTATTCTACGCTGACTCACGCAGAATCGACTATGAGGTTAAGTTGAACTGGCAGGACAAGCACCACCTTCTCAAGGCAGGATTTGACGTTAACATCCGTGCATCTCATATTAAGAACGAGATCCAGTTTGGTCACATCGACCGTCCCACAACAAGCAACAATTCCTGGGAAGCGGCAAAGTTCGAGATCTGCAACCACAAGTGGTCCGATATGTCAGAAACACATTACGGTGTGGCGCTTCTCAACGATTGCAAATACGGTCTTTCTGCAAGAGGCAGTGATATGCGTCTCTCACTCGTAAAGAGCGGATGCCGTCCTGACCCTTACCACAACCTTGGTGTTCATGAAATGACATACTCACTCATGCCTCACATGGGTGCATTTGATGCAGAAACTGTTACCAAGGATTCCTACGAGTTCAACTATAAGCCCGTAGTGGTAATGGGTGAGCTTAATGTGCCTAAGCTGTTTGCGATTTCAAATAGCGGTATTATCTGCGAGACAGTAAAGAATGCAGAGGATGTAGAGGGTGCATATGTACTTCGCCTTTACGAATCCGAGCGCAACCACACATACTGCACAGTAGAGCTTTGTGGCGCAAAGAAAGCGTTTGTTACAGACATGCTTGAAAACAAGCAGGAGGAGCTCCCGATCGTTGACGGAAAGATCAAGCTGAGATTCAGACCCTTTGAAATTAAAACCATCCTTGTTGAGAGATAAACGGAGGCAAATATCATGAAATACAAAACCGAATTACATTGCCACAGCAGAGACGGCAGCGGATGTGCTAACGAGTCTGCAGAGGGTATTGTAAAGAAGTATCTTGATGCCGGATACACTACAATTGCGCTCACAAACCACTTCGGACCGTTCTGGAATCCCGATGCGCGTGAATGGTGGGTTGGTGAGGTTGCAGAAAAATACGAAGCCTATGACAAGCTTGTTAAGGCAGCGGAAGGCAAGCTGAATATACTTTTCGGCCTTGAGTGCTACTTCATTGATAACAGAAATGACTATCTTGTATTCGGATTTGACCGAGAATATCTTGAAAATCTCGACCCTGCTCTTACAAAGGATCTCAGATCTTTTGCGGAGGATGCACACAAGAGAGGGATGTTTATCATTCAGGCTCATCCTTTCAGACCTCACATGACAATGAAGCGTCCAGATTTTGTTGACGCTATTGAAGTGTATAACGGCCATCTCGGTCATGACAACCATAATTTCCTCGCGGAAGCCTTTGCTGATCACTACGGCAAACTCAAGACATCCGGCACGGACCACCACGATAAGGATCACATGCCGCGTGGCGGTATCATGACGGATGAGCCTATTACAAGTGTTGAACAGCTCATTGAAGTTCTCCGTTCCGGTAACTACGAGCTGATAAAGACCCCTCCCATTGACCGATAATAACAAAAAACTCTGGACCAGGAAATGAACTGACCCCAAAAGTTAGACAAAAATATAGAACAAAAACTGTTCAAGCTACCGAAAGGGCTTGTTGTCTGTAAATAGCAGGCGGCAAGCCTTTTAATTTAGCTTTTTTGCGACGGAAATTGTAGTAATCCAGATATTCTATTAGCTCCTGTTTGAAATGTTCCATAGATTCAAATTCCTGTAAATACAGAAGTTCACTCTTGAGCAGTCCGAAGAAATTCTCCATA
>JAGBGV010000319.1 GCA_017935805.1 Clostridia bacterium
GTACTCCGTAAACGATTGGCTTGAGGTAGTTTACATCTTCAATTGTGGGGTGTTGTCCTGATCGAAGGATAGTTGTTCATCTGCAAGGCTTTGGTAGCCGTAGGTCAGCTTTTCGAGTAGACCGTCGAGCTGCTGATCCTGTTCGTAGGTCAGCGATTCGCAGTTATCTCTTGCGTAGGCGATGCACCGATAGAGCAGGCTTGCTTCTTCTTCGCTGAACATTCGGTTTTTATCCATGAGCTGTGATCGGGTAATGAAGGATTCCTTGGCGTGTTCAAAGTCGGGCGTATAATCTCCGTGTGCCACATACGTTCCGTTCCGCGCCTGTTTCCATGTGCAGAACATGAAGCCGTGACTGCCGTATGCTCCGGCGAGGACGGTGTCGCCGTATTCGGAGAATTTTCGGTATTGGCTGACCTCGGGGATGGGCATCTTGGGGGATCGCTCATATAGATTCACGTATTCACGGATGCGATAGGCTTCGTCGCTGATCGCAGTGAAGGTGTCACCAAAGTTCTGCGAGGTAACCTTATCATCGGTATAGAGAAGTGTTCCGTCCACAAGCTGCTGACAGAGGAATACGCCGTTCTGCCTGATCGACAGCGTTCCTGTGGCTTCATCGAGCGTTCCCGTGCATCCGAGCTTCGGGAGCTTTCGCATCATTTCTTCTTGGTAAATGCTCATGTATTTTTCCTCCTGATTTTTTATTTTTGGCAAAAGAAAAAGGCACACGGATTTTTCTTTTCCATGTGCCTTGGGTGGCTGATATTCGGTTGCGCCAGAGTTCAAATCCCTGAACTGTGGGGAAATAGCGATTTTATATCTCCATTTTTGTATCTCGATATTTCGCTCTGAAAAACGAAAAAAGCCTTGAAAAATCAAGGCTTTTTGTGGCGATATCTTTTTTATCGCCCTTTGATGGTTGCGGAGGTGGGATTTGAACCTCACGACCTCCGGGTTATGAGTTGACAATTCTGATTATTGCGTGTCTTTGAAAATCATAAAAAACCCTTATTTTATGCGGTATTCTGCGTTTTACTTATTGTGTATCTTTGAGAAAAAGGGGTGAATTTTGAGTAATTTCACCCCAAATTCACCCCTATGTATCAGTCTACAAATGTTTTCTTGTGAGTGTCCCAAATGCCAAATCGCTTACCATCCATATTAACAGCACACAAAAGATCCTCAGCACGTTCGATAGTAACACTGTGTTCTCCCATAACATACCCAAGAGCCGTAAGCCCGGCGTTAACATCTTCAGAAACCATGGCACGTCTTACTTTCTTAACCTCCGCTTGCAGGCGTAACACCCCCTCAGATTGTCTCTCAAGATCTGCAAAGGAATCCTCAATTTTGTCAAGGAAAATCAAAATGCCGCGCAAACTGGTTAACGGGTTTTGCTCCAAAAGGCTCTCTTCCTCTGCTTGCTCAATAACAAGCCTCAAAAGGTCTATCGCACAATACAGTTGGTATGTAAGATGCGGAATGTCATTATTTACCTTGTAGACCTCTTCGTGAAATTTTGTGATGCTCATAACAGTACCTCCATAAATTTATTTGTTTTTGCCTGTTGATAACATTGTACACTAATTCGTGTCGTTTGTCAATAGTTATTTGCAAACTTTTTAATTTATTTTTCAAAGCATAATTGACAATAGAAACTTTATAGTGTATAATGTTAGCAGTAATAAGGATATACGGAGGTTAACTTATGCCGCTTACAATGGGAGAAAAAGTCAAGATTATACTTAATCGCAGAAACATGACGCTCACGCAGCTTGCAGAGGTTTTAGGACAGTCCCGACAGAATATGTCAAACAAGTTGAGCCGAGATAATTTCACAGAGAAAGAGCTTAAAGCCATTGCTAAGGCTTTGGATTGCACATTCAACGCCACATTTACTATGAACGATACCGGCGAAGAAGTATAAAACAAAGAGGATCAGATAGCCGCCATTGCTACCTGATCCTCTTTGTTTTATAACAACACGCCATTGAAACGTGAAGCCCTGTACTTTATTCAATACCACAACATTGAATTGTTCACATTCTTATGGTATAATAGATTTGCAAGTATGGTTTAGTAGGATGACGCCGCAGCTCTGCGGAAACCCCGTGTGCAAATCCGGGTACTTGTGCCGGGTGCATTTCTGCACCCGGCTTTTTGTTTTATGGGTTAAAAAAGGTTCATGTGGAGAGGCTTTGTTCCAAGTAGAGGATTTTTGCCCGTCATTATGGCTCGTTTGTTAATCTCCTTGACAACGGCATTGGTCATATAGCGCTCATCAATACAGATATTAGGAGGACCGCTATACTCTTCTATTGCGTTGACAATAGCCACAGCAGCGTTGTTAACAGACTGAATGATAACAGAGCTGAGATCCTCACTGAGCCTCTCTGTGGAGGCGTCAAAGGCCGTATTAAAATTAGAGCCTATATTGCCGTTAGGAGTTACTGTCTTCGGTAGGATCGTACCTGTAGCGATTACAGGTATATTGAAATTCACACCGTTTGCGATAGCTTGCAGGCGATCAAGCAAGGTACTAAAACCGTCTGTGATGATATTGGAGAAATTACCCATAGCGTTATTGATATGAGCTGTTTCAACGTCTGCAC
>JAGBGV010000320.1 GCA_017935805.1 Clostridia bacterium
ACACGCTGCTTCTGACCGCCGGAAAGCTGAGAGGGATAGGCATTCGCTCTATCTGCAAGTCCGACCTTTTCAAGAAGCTCCATTGCGCGTGCCTCTGCTTCTTCACGGTTTTTTTTGAGAAGCTTGATAGGCGCAAGAGTCATGTTTTTAAGCACTGTCATATGAGGGAAAAGATTGAACTGCTGAAACACCATTCCCATTTTTCTGCGATGCCTGTTTATATCTGCCTTGGGGTCGGTTATATCTGTACCCTCAAAGAATATCTTTCCTTCAGTGGGAGTTTCGAGAAGATTCAGGCATCGAAGGAAGGTTGATTTACCGCATCCGGAAGGACCGATAACAACGACGACCTCTCCGCTTTTTATCTCTACATCAATACCGTTCAGAGCGTGGATAGTCTTCTTGAAGCACTTATGAAGGTTTTCAACCTTAATGATCGTGTTATTATCGCTCATTGTTTCTCAACTTCCTTTCGAGGATACTTACGAGCTTACTGAGTATAAGCACCATTACAAGGTAGATGATGGCTACCGTTACAAGGGGCATGAATGCTGAATAGGTTGCCGCTCGTATAGCGTTACCTGAGTACATGAGGTCTCCGATACCGATGTAGAAGGCAATGGAGGTCTCCTTCAGAAGAACGACAAACTCGTTTGCGAGTGCGGGAAGGACTGCCTTGAATGCCTGAGGGAACACGATGTGGAACATGGTGGGCATATAGCCGAATCCAAGACTTCGTCCTGCCTCAGTCTGTCCGTCATCGATGGACATGATACCGCCGCGGACGATCTCCGCAACGTACGCACCGGAGTTGAGACCGAAGCATATTACAGCAGACAGGAACTTATCAAGTCCCCAGGGCATGAAGATGACAAAGTAGATTATCATTATCTGAACTACAACGGGAGTACCTCGGGTGATAGTCAGATATACGTTACACATCCAGTTTAAGAATTTAAGAAGAGGCCCCTTTTTGTCGAGCTTGTCGTGTGTACAGCGGACAAATGCAACAAGGAATCCGAGAACGATACCGATAAGCAGAGCAAATATGGTAAGACGGATGGTGGTCCAAAGACCTGAAAGAATGGTAAGCCATCTGTCATGCTCGATGAAGTTTTTGTGGAAATCAGCCTTGAGATCGTTCCATGCACGGATCAGCGGAGGCGCTGTATCGGGCTTTGCGGATGTATATCTTACCTCAAAGCATTCGTTAAAGCCCTTGGTGATGTTAGGGGACTGTATTGCCACGGTCTCACCGTTTACATCGGTGTATGTTGTGATCTTAGATACCTCGTCGGATATCTTTAGAATACCACCGTATACACAGTCGACAATACTGTCTTCAGCATAGAGGACGAATGTCTTGTCTACTTCATAATATGTGATGGTGCACTTTTCTTCTTTAATATCGGTAGTGTTTATGTATTCTGCGATCTTTTTCTGGAATTCTCTTCTGAGATCGGAGCTTGACTTTGGCATTTTGCCGTTCAGCTTGTTGGGATCGGCGCTCATGAACTCATTGTAGTTGGGAGAAATCACAGCGTAAGTATCGACGGTGGAAACGGTACATTCAAGGATAACATTCTTTTCAAGTCCGTATGAAATACTGTCAACCTTTATACTGTTTTTTTCGGCGATAAGCTCAGCAGGCTTTGATTTTGCCATGGCATCGAAATCGGCATTGACCATTTCTTGAGCTTTATCAATGGTGATTTCAGATGCAGAGTTGCTTTGCTTGAAAACAATAAAAGCACCGACAACGGCAGCGATAAGAATCACTGCGGCTATGACGATGGCAATAATTTTTTTCTTCATTGTGAACCTCCGTTTATAAAAACGCATTAAGCCGTTATCTGAAAAGTATACGCGATACCTCTGAGATAACGGTTTAATACAAATCACAAGGGCAAAGAAGAGTCTTTGCCCTTGCGTTATGTATGCGAAAATTACTCAGCCTTGATGTACTTTGCGATGATCTCGTCGATAACACCCTCTTCAGCGAGCTCGTCAAGAGCATCGTTGATGT
>JAGBGV010000003.1 GCA_017935805.1 Clostridia bacterium
AAGGACGCAAACGTTTCCTGCTATTCCGACCCCGCCGATCCTTACGAAAAGATCTGGATCAATCTTGACGGCGAAATGCTCCGTAAAGCAGTGGATATGTTTGTTCCCTCCGATGTATATACCGTCCGTACTAATGTATATGATCTTTTCCTTGAGATGCACTCAAAGCTTGCCAAGATCAATGATAATAATCAGTCCGATATGTACGCCGAGATCATGGCACTGGTCTTCAGACTTTTCACCATGGCAACAAAGGATACATACTTCCCCCGCAGCACCGACAACAATTCTCTCGACGAAAAGATCCGTGCATACATCGATGCAAATGTATATACCGATGTTTCACTTGACGATATCTCGGACAAATTCGGTATCACCAAAATGCATATCATTCGCGTGTTCAAGAAAAAGTTTGGCACAACCCCCGTGCAGTATCTCATCGACCGCAGAGTCAGCATAGCGCAGAGCCTTCTCACAAGCACCATTATGCCAATTAAGGAGATCGCTTCCCTGCTCCGCTACTCCAACACACAGCATTTCTCAAGCTCATTCAAAAGCGCTGTCGGATGCACTCCCGGAAAGTACCGCCAGACCAATACTTGATCCCATCCACTTGACATATCACAGAGCACATGATATAATGTGCCTATACCACCTTGCCGAGACTTGGCAGAAGGAACAGTTATGTATATTTTACGCCATCATCACCATAGCCATACAGCCGGTTGATCCGTGTTTAACGGGTTTAGCCGATATTTGTTATGCCCGTGATGATGAATGAAAAAGAAATCACCACCGTTTCGGGCAAATCCGAGGCGGTATTTTTGTTATAAAGAAAGGATAATTCCCATGCGTATCAAAGCATTAAAAGGAACAAATGACTATCTTCCCGAAGAGGCTGCGCTCCGAGAATATATTGAGCAGACTATTCTTCAGTGCTACCGCGAAAACGGTTTCAGACGTATTATGACTCCTGCTATTGAGGATATCGAGAACCTCGACAAGAGCGACGGCGGCGACAACCTCAATCTGATCTTCAAGATCATGAAAAGAGGCGAGAAGCTGACCCGCGCAATGGAAAGCGGAGACAATCTCTGTGACATGGGACTCCGCTACGACCTCACTCTCCCCCTCTCCAGATATTTTGCCGCAAACCGCGCAAAGCTGGAGCTTCCCTTCAAGTGTATTCAGGTTGACAAGGTTTACCGCGCAGAGCAGCCGCAGAAGGGCAGACTCCGCGAATTCGTACAGTGTGACATCGACATTATCGGTGACAGTAACCCCAGCTGCGAGACAGAGCTTATCACAGTTACCGCAAAGGCACTCCGCCGACTTGACATCGGTACATTTACAGTAAAGATCAACGACCGCAAGGTGCTCAATGCCCTTCTCTCCAAATGCGGATTTGCCGACGAACAGCTTGCATCCGTTTGCATCAGCTTCGACAAGCTTGACAAGATCGGTGCTGAGGGTGTTGTAGAAGAACTGAAAGCAAAGGAATTTGATCCTGCAGCTATCGCAGAATTCGAGTCAGTACTCGGAAAGCTCCCTCTCTCCATTGATGACGTTTCAGAAATTATCGGCAGTGAGCTGACTGATGGACTCAAGAGCATTATCGAAAACGCACAGGCTCTCTCCGACGGCGGATACAATGTAGACTTTGACATCTCTCTCGTTCGCGGTCAGGGCTACTACACCGGAACAGTATTCGAGATCAAAAGTGACAAGTTCCGCGGTTCTGTAGCAGGCGGCGGACGTTACGACGAGATGGTTGGAAAGTTCACCAACATTCAGACCCCTGCTTGTGGATTCTCCATTGGTTTTGAGAGAATCGTTACCATCTTGCTGGATAACAATTATCAGATCCCCATGAAGAAGGCGAAGGTTGCTTATCTGGTAGAGAAGAACATGCCTGCGGATCGTCTGTGCGAAGTAATGAAGGAAGCACAGGAAGCAAGAGCAGAAGGAACTCAGGTTCTGGTTTCTGTTATGAACAA
>JAGBGV010000321.1 GCA_017935805.1 Clostridia bacterium
TACAATTGTACCGGAGAGACGGTATGTATCTTCGATCTTCATGCCGTCCTCAAGTGTGTATGCGTAATCAACGATCTCAGCATATGTCATGCCGTCAACGTTCATTGTTGCGGGAAGCTTGTGATTCCATGTGAGAGTTTCTGTGTTGCCCTCAGCATCCTTAACTGTAGCTGTGAGAACATATGCAACCTCTTCGGGGCTGTCTTCGTTGATATCAATGGTAACCATGCCGTTTTCGTTGCGAACAACCTTAACAGCGTCCTCTCCAACGTCAACTGTCCATTCAACGTCAAACTTAACATCACCAACAGGAACTACACCGATTCTTTCGTAGTCCTTTGTGGTCATTTCAGCAGCATTTTTATAAACTGTCTTAATGTATGCAACTGCGTCTGCGATTGTTGCGGGTTCTGCTTCTACAGGAGCGGGTTCTGTTTTGCAGCCGGCAAATACGCTGAGGCAGAGTACAAGCATAAGAGCGATAGCGATCAATCTTTTCATGATTAGCTCCTTAAAATTTACTTAATAATTGTTATGTCGTTTTCGGTAAACACCTTTATCTGATAGTCGCCGTCGAAATAATCAATAATTCCGCGAACATCAATGGTCTTTCCGCTGTAATTGTCTTCGGTAATGATCTCCCCTGCTTCATTTCTGAGAACTTCCGTGCGAACGGTGACAGTATTGCCATCCTCAGCCTTGCAGGTGAGAGTCATAGCACCCTTGGATGAGCTGTCCGCACTTATCGTGGTGTAAATATCCACAACGGTGAGGTTTTTCATCTCTACGGATGTGTTCATCGCAAGAGCAGCATAGTCGTGAGTAACAGTTTCCTCTTCTCCCGCGATCTCAACCTTGCCATTCACAAATGTGTCGGCATCGGTAAGCACGAAAGCAGGTGAGTGACCGTCACTTATCTTCTGTATATTTCCGGGATCATCCGGCTTCATCAGTCTGTATGTGAGACCTGAGACCTGGTATGTGCCACCCGCCTCATAATACTGAACGGTGCCCACGATTCGTGATTCGTTACCCACGGAGAGAACGTTCAGTCCTTCACCGGAGAGTGCGAATCCGTAGTAGATGCTGATGCCGTAGTACATATCAGTTTCAGGGTCGTAATCCTCGATGTAAACGCTGTTATTGTCATTCATCGTAATTACACCGGAGAACGCCACCTTCATGTTATTGTAGTCGGCAATGTTGCACCTGAGTTCCTTCAGCGTCAGCTCAATCGCTTCTCCGTAGTAGAAATCGGGGTCCTTCTGACCGGAGTGAACGCCAAGCTTCTGCTCCTTCGCCTGGTTGATAGCCGCAACAGCAGTCTCGCCGTAACGGTTACCTGCGGCATTTGAAGCGATCGCAAGGCCGTTCTGGAGTATCTCAATGTTCAGGTTGCGGTAGTCAGCACCTACTTCAGGCTGATACTATACCCACGCAAGGAATCTGTCCCCCGTGGAGTCAGCATTCCACTTGCCGTCGTCCGATTCAACAATAATGGACACAGCAGATGAAAGCTTCTCTTTGGTGAAAGCTGCCGCAGCTTTGCCGTATTCTTCAATCTTACCTGTGGATTCGGGAGTGTTTATTGCAAGATATCTCGCCTTGAGCACTCCGCCTTCCATGACAGACTCGGGAACATAGAAGTGAGTGGTATCGCCGTCGATGAAGGTCTTTACCGTAACCACCTCTTTTAAGGTATCCGAGGACATATCCAGCTTGAGCAGCGCAGCATAGTCCTTGGCCTCATTTGAGCTACCGTCTGTTCCCACATTCTTTTTGCAAGCGGTAACACTGAAGAGCATCACCGCCGCAAGAAGAACTGACAGAAATCTTGTTATCTTATTCATTAATTCGAATTAGGAGTTGTATTCGCATTCAGCAACAGCGTCTTCAAATGCTGTCTTGATCATAGCGTCAACGTCGCCGCCATCATTTGCGGTAAGACACTTACAGATAAGAGCACCTGCCTGGTCGCGGGCTGTAGATGAGCCGTTGAATGCGGGGGATGTGTAGTAAGCCTTTTCCTGTTCGAGACAAACCTTTGCAGCAAGAGCGGAGATGTGTGTGCCGCCGTTTGCGTTTGCAATGAAGTCAGCATAGATCTGGTTTTCACCAACGGACTTGAGTACGGGAACGTAACCGGAAGCCATAGCGAATTCAGCCTGGAATTCTACGTTAGTTGTAAGGAACTTAACGAAGAGCCAAGATGCGATAACTTCCTGGGGGTTGTCCTTCTGGAAGATGCAAAGGCTGGGACCCTGAGAGATAACCTTGGGGTTGTTTGCGTCTACCTGAGGAATTGTAGCGATGCCAACTTCGAAGGGGTAGCTGCCGTCAGCATTTGCAGCAGGACGCTGGTGTGTTGCACCTGCGGAGGAACCGATGGACATATAGCTCTTTGTTGTATCTGTGGATACGAAGAGACCGGATGTGTATGCACCGTAAAGTGTCTGAGTTGTGAGGTAACCCTTCTGGTACCATTCTCTGAATTCCTTAACGAAAGCTCTGTTCTGTTCGTTGTCGAAGAGGAAGTGGTCGCCTGTTGCACTTGTGTAAGGAGAACCGTACTGCTCTGTCATTGTGATGAACCAGTTTGCTTCGGAGTCGTAGCCGAGAGGAATGGAGTTCGGGTCGATAGCCTTGATCTGTGCGCAAAGAGCTTCGAGCTCGTCCCATGTCTTGGGAACGGAGAGACCGTTTGCATCGAAGAATGTCTTGTTGTAGTAAAGAACTTCAGTAGACTTGGAGAGAGGCAGAGTGTACATGAGGCCGTCGCCAAATTCCTTACCTTCGTTGTAGTAACCTTCGATGAAGTCGTTCTTCTGTGCGTCTGTGAGACCGAGCTGTTCTGTTGTACCGTCAGCTCTGTTTACAGTAATATCGCTTTCGATGAGGCTGTCAAGAGTTACAACTGCCTTAGCGAGGTTGTAAAGAGCAACGTGGTCGGGGTAGCAGTAAGCGATGTTGGGCTGGTTGCCAACAGTGATCTCTGTGGAGATCTGGTCGCGAACGTCATCGTAGTTACCTACCTGAGTAGAAACAACGTGGATGTTGGGATACAGCTTGTTGAACTCTTCGATGTAGAGGTTCAGAACTGTAGCGAGGTTAGAGCCCATTGTGTTGTAGAAGGTAATTGTTACTTCGCTTCCGTCGTAACCGCCTTCGGGTACTGTGAAGTTGGACTTAGCTGCCTGGGGCTTGCCGCAAGATGTAAGAGCGACCATGCCGCAGAGCATTGTAAGTGCGAGGAGTACTGCTATGATCTTTTTCATGGGTATGGATTTCCGTCCTTCCTTAAAATAATAATACTTTTTTATATGTTAATGCTCCCCCACAGCCAAAACTGCCGCCGGGAAAGTCTCTTAACCCTTGATACCGCTGCGGGATACGCCCTTCATGATGTACTTTCTGAGGAAGATGAACACCAGGAAGAGAGGAGCCGAAACGATTGCTACCGCCGCCATCTGTACGGGGTAGTTTACGTCACCTGTTGTTTCCGTGAACGCATTGCGGAGACCGTTGGTGATAAGGCTGTGCGCTTCATCGTTTGCAACGAGGCGAGGCCAGATGTAGGAGTTCCACGCGCCCATCATCTTGAGAATGGTGATCGAGATAAGCGTGGGAAGTGCGAGGGGCACCATTACCTTCCACGGATACTTGATATCGCTTGTACCGTCAACCTTTGCGGCGAGATACAGTTCATTGGGTATCTGCATGAAATTCTGTCTGAGAAGGTAGATATAGAACACACTCACGAGAAACGGCACAATAAGAACTGTGTATGTGTTCATCCAGCCGAGCTGTGTTACTGTTGAGTAGTTGGTGATTGTGAAAAGCTCACCGGGGATCATCATCGTAGCAAGAAGTGCCGCGAACATAGCATCCTTGCCCTTGAACTCAAGTCTTGCAAAAGCGAATGCGGAGAGCACCGTAATTACAAGGGAGAGAAGTGTAGATACTATACCAACGATCATTGTGTTAATAAACAGCTGACCCAGCTTAGCTGTGGTGAATGCCGTTGCATAGTTGGAGAAAAGTATCTGTCTCGGCCAGAATGTAGGAACTGACTCGCGGTATTCCGCAAGAGACTTGAGAGAGGAAATGATCATCCAATAGAAGGGGAACAGAACGATCAGCGCCATAGCAATGAGGAATGCTTAAAGGATAACTTTTACAGCGATTTTAACAATAGTCTGCTGAACTGTGATCTTCTGCATATCTCTTGCATGCATAGTTTTCATATTAGCGTTTGCCATGCTCTTCCCTCCTTAATAATGAACTCTCTTCTTGCTGACCTGAAGGTTGATCAGGGTAACAACAAGAATGATTCCAAAGAGTATAAGCGCAGCCGCACTTGCACGACCCTGCTTATTGGTGGAAAGTGCATCATAGATGAATCCGACCATAGTGTTGAGTCTTCTCGGTGCATCCGGAGGACCCATATTTTCGCCGAATATACCAACGATACTGCTGTATTCCTTAAATCCGCCAATAAAGCCTGTGATAACAACGTATACAAGCATAGGGGAAAGGAGGGGTACTGTGATCTTTGTAAAAACTCGTCTTCTCGGTGTGCTGTCAACTTTAGCAGCATCGTAGTACTGCTTGTTGATGCTCTGAAGACCGCCGAGAAGGATGAGGATCTTGAAGGGCAGCGCATTCCAAACGATGTAAACTATCATTACAGTAATGTTTGCCCAGTAGCTTGAGCCTGCGTTGATCCAGTTAACATGAGTTCCGCCGAAGAATTCGATGACATTATTTATAATACCTGCTGTTACAACGATCTCGTTTTCAGTACCGTAGAAGCTACCAACGATATTGAACATTGCGGCAAATACCATACCGATGGCGATGGAGTTTGTAACGTAAGGCAAGAAGAAGATAGTCTGCAAAAACTTCTGAAGAGGCTTGATTGCGTTAAGACATACCGCGATAAGAAGTGCAAGAACAGTTGATATCGGAACGGTGGTAACGCAAAGGAGACATGTATTCTTGAGACAGGTTACAAATTCCTTGTACTCGACAACCTTCTTGAAGTTGCCGAAACCGAACTCAAAGGTACGTCCTCCCACAGCCTGAAGTCCGCTGTAGTCCTCGAGAAATGCCATTCTTACGGTGTTGATGATGGGCCACACAGTGAACACAAGCAAAAGTATAATAGCCGGAGCAAGATATATCCAGGCCTTCCACTGATGTTTCTGGTCTACCATATTACTTCACCTCAAAACGAATTCTCTCTTCAGTCTTCTTGTTGAAAATGAAGATCTTATGAGGCTTGATCTTGTAGTTTACATATTCAGCGGCTGTGTCAATCTTGTTGTCCGCATTGATAATGGAGCGAATAACGGGGTTGACAGATGCGGGGTTGGTGGAAACGATGCTTACGTCACGTCCCATAACCTCAACGCTGGAAAGTTTGCACTTCATCGCGCCGGCCTGATCAAGTTCGAAGCCCTCAGGTCTGATACCGATCATAACCTCCTGGTCTTCTACGCCTGCGATGTCGAGAACAGCATCCTCACCGATGTAGATCTTGCCGCCCTCTACCTTACCTTCGAATACGTTGATCGGAGGAGTACCGAGGAACTTTGCAACGAACAGGTTGATAGGATCGTCATAAACTGCCTGAGGCTGACCGATCTGCTGAACAACGCCTTCCTTCATAACAACGATCATATCGGAGATGCTCATTGCTTCTTCCTGGTCGTGTGTTACGAATACGGTTGTGATACCTGTTTCGCGCTGGATACGTCTGATCTCTTCTCTTGTCTGGAGACGGAGACGTGCGTCAAGGTTGGAAAGAGGCTCGTCGAGAAGAAGCACGCGGGGCATCTTAACAAGCGCACGGGCAATAGCAACACGCTGCTGCTGACCACCGGAGAGTTCGCTGGGCTTACGCTCCATGAGCTCATCGATCTGAACCAGCTTTGCTGCTGTCAGAGTTCTGTCAAGCATTTCTTCCTTTGAGAGCTTGTCCTTACCATTGAGGTTCTGCAGCGGGAAAAGGATGTTCTGCTTAACTGTCATGTGGGGATAGAGAGCGTAGTTCTGGAACACAAGTCCAACGCCTCTGTTCTCGGTAGACAGCTCGGTAACGTCATCATCCCCGAAGTAGATCTTGCCGCCTGTAGGCTTCTGCAGACCGCTGATCATGTACAGGGTGGTACTCTTACCGCAGCCGGATGGACCAAGCAAGCCGATAAGCTTACCGTCCGGAATGGTAAAAGTGAAGTCGTTTACCGCAATGACTTCACCGCCGGCCTTTTTGTTGCGGCTGGGGAAGATCTTTGTCAGGTTTTCGAGTACAACTTTCATAAAATTCCCTTTCAAATATGTATTTGAATTTTTATTGTTTTTAGTTAATAAATTACCCATTCTCTCTGTTACAGAAATGGTATTTTTCTTTGACAAGCCGCACGAAATTCAAACAGTTATGGGTAAATCACCGTCACAACTTGTCATTCTGAGCGTAGTACACAGTACGAAGTCGAAGAATCTGACCGAGATCCTTCGATTACGCTTCGCTCCACTCAGGATGACAGACTTGAGGCTTGTCTTTTGAGCGCCACATCAACATGGTTGTCAAGCGCCAAGTATGCTTTAAGAAAATTCGCGCGTTGCTTTTGTTTATCTGTATTCCTTGCTTGCGACCTCTTCCTGATGGATGCGCTTCTTATATTCGAGCATTGCCTCGTAGCTGTCGAATATCCGCTGGCTTGCAAAGTCCACAACAACGGTGGCGGCAAGCAGGTCGTGGATCGCGGATCTTGTCTGAGTTGCGACCAGGAGAATGATCTGAAGCAGGAGAATAAGTCCCATAACGACAACTCCTACGATACCCATGCTGCCGAGGAGTATCATAATAATGATAAGTACGGGAACCATGGTCTCAATAGTGAATTTGCCGAGAATGGTTCTCACCACAAGGGCAAGGTTTGTTATCTTTATTCCGTCTGTCCGCATCAGCGCGATGCCGAATATCTTTTTGCCCAGTGTCTGACCGTTGCCGAATATCAAGGGCAGAACGATTTCCATTATCACATAAGCGATCAGTATAGCAAAGGTCAGTATCACAAGGGTGAGATTGATTATCATATTGTAGGCGTAAACTGCGTCCTTATCATAAGAGAACGCACGGTTTGCCTCATCCCACTTTTCCTGCTCCTCTGCCGAGTAGGTCAGGTACTCCGACTCCGTAATGTCGAGCTCCACACCGTACTGTGCCTCGTAGCGCTCCTGAACCTCGGTCATTTTATCGTAATAGCCGTCGTAGCCGAGGAAAAATGAGAAAGCCGCAGCAAGTCCTACGGCTAAAATACCGAGAAGGATCATGTCAAAAATATAAGCGGATATACGTTTCCACATACTCGCCTTCTGCAAATCGTAAGCCATATCTGACCCCTTCCCTTTACATTATTCATCAATATATACTATATCACAAATCAAAAGAAAAATCCATATGTTTTTGATTTTATTTCACAATTTTCACTAAAATATTCTATTTACCGAGAACAAAAATACAATTATTGATTAAAACCGCAGTCATTTCTTTCTTTTCCTGCGGGAATATGGTATAATTAATATCAGTAAATCAAACCGGAAAGACAGGCGGGAGGCAGAATGAAGAAAAACATACTTGTCGGTGCGTATCATTTACAGAAGAACGCCCGAGACGAAGAGCACATCAAGGATATCAAAGACTGCGGGATAGATTTCATCATCGGAATGGAAAAGGACACCGCCGCACTGGATCTTTTTGAAAAATACGGGCTCGGGGCTATTGTCTCAGGGGCTGTTCCCGGCTGGTGGGGCGGATTTGGTGAAAACTGCGGCAAGCTGCGGGATACAAATCCCCTCTCAAAGTATGAAGAATACGCCGCAAGGTTCATTGATCATCCGGCGATAACCGGACTGTGCATAGGAGACGAGCCGTCGGTGCTTGATCTGCCTTACTTCGGTGAGGTAGTTGAGAAAATGAAGGAGCTGTTCCCGGGCAAGCTGCCTTATCTGAATCTGTACCCCGGCTACGGAGTGGAATTTGACACGAGACGGGATTTCACCGCGGCAGAGAAGCAGATCGGAGTCTCCGACTTCAGCGAGTACCTTGCCGAATACTGCAAGAGCGTACCCCTTCCCTATCTGAGCTTTGACCACTACGTCTATTCATCCTGCCGCGAATGCTTTGAAAGTGATCTCTCCTCCGCAAGCTGGGCGTGTCGGGAATATGACCGTGAGCTGTGGGTGGTGCTGCAGGTCAACTCAAAGGAACCGAGCGTATACCTCAGCGATAATATGCTCCGATATCAGGCGTTCACAGCAATGGCTTACGGCGCAGATCGGATCACATGGGCTTGCTGCTCAGGTGGATGGTGGCATAACAATCTGCTTGACTCGGACGGGCGGTGGACAGAGCAGTACGAAAAGCTGAAGCAGGTAAACCGGGAGATCAAGAAGATCGGTGAGAGATATGTAAACTACCGTAACAAGGCAACAACTATATCATTCTTTGGTGTGCCTGTCAACTGCACCGCTTTCAAGATGGTATCGACAGGCGATCACGCAGTAATTGGCGACATGGTCTCACGCACTGACCCGAACGCTTACGCTATGCTCATCTGCCCTGCTGAAGATATATATGACAATTCCCCCAAGGTGCACGAGGTTTCCTTCCGCGCAGACGGACTGGAAAACATCGCAGTAATCGGTGGTGA
>JAGBGV010000322.1 GCA_017935805.1 Clostridia bacterium
CTGCTCTGTATCCAAGTACAAGTCCGTCGGCAGTTGCACCGTAGTGGTTGGACGTGGGGAATCCCTGATAATGGAGTCTGCCCGCGCCGCCTGTTGCCATGATTACAGTCTTTGCTCTTGCTACAAGAAGCTCACCTGTTTCCATGTTCTTGAGCACAGCGCCTGCACACTTGCCGTTCTCGTCAAGTATAAGCTCAATTGCTGATGTGAAGTCGATTACCGGAATACCGCGGTTGAGCACCTCATCGCGGAGAGTTCTCATGATCTCAGCACCAGAGTAGTCCTTTGCAGCGTGCATTCTCTTGCGGGATGTGCCGCCGCCGTGAGTTGTAACCATAGTGCCGTCGGGCATCTTGTCAAACTCAACACCAAGCTCGTTCAGCCATTTGATAGCGTCCGGGGCGTCATTTACCAGCTTATACAGCAACTCAGGCTTTGCCGCAAAGTGACCGCCGCCAAATGCATCAAGATAGTGGATAGCGGGGCTGTCGTTTGGCTTATCTGCCGCCTGAATACCGCCCTCTGCCATCATTGTGTTGGCATCACCTATTCTGAGCTTCGTTACGATCATGGTCTTTGCGCCGTTATTGTCAGCCTCAATTGCCGCAGATGCACCTGCTCCGCCACCGCCGATAATAAGCACGTCAACATCATAGTCTATCTTTGAGAGATCAATCTCATCTGCAGTTATTCTGCTCTTGCCCTGAAGAAGTGCCGCAAGCTCGGTTGGTACCTTGTCTCCGCGGTTTACACCGGCCTTCAGAACTTCAAACTCGCTCTGCTTATAATCAGGGTGATATGTAGCAAGGAGAGCTTCTTTTTCTTCAGCAGTCATTCTGCGAGGCTCAAGGACAGTGTTCGCTTCTCTTGCCGCCTCGACCTTCTTCATTGATTCATACATTTTGTCAGTATACATATCCGCCCCTCCTTACTTCTCAATATCTCTGTTGTTGTAGAGCTCTTTCATCTCGGAGACAGGCTTCTGCATAAGCGCCTGAAGAAGCTCTTCAAACGTGCCGTCCTTGATCTCCTGTACTCTGTTTGTGAGATGTTCAGACTCGGGAGCAAGATATTTACCGTTGATTCGTCTCGCAAGAACGCCCACCTGAGGGTGAGAGATACCTGCGGGGCAACGAGATGAGCATACGCCACACATTACACAGTCGAAGGATTCCTCCGCGCAAGCTTCAAAATCACCGCGCTGTGCGTATGCAATATACTGCATTACATTAAGTCCCTGGGTACAGGCTTTGGTGCAGGCGTTGCAACCGATGCAAGAGTAAATCTCGGGGTAAAGCTGCATCATTACAGCCTCACTTGTAGGGATCTTCTCCATATCGTATACCTGCTTAACAAGGGGGAAGAAAGGCAAGGTCGCTATGTACATGTTGTCCTCGACCTTCGTCTGGCAGGCAAGGCAAGCCTTAAGCTCGCGCTCACCTTTTATTCTGTAAATCGTCGCGCAGGCACCGCAGAAACCGTTACGGCATCCGCATCCGCGAACAAGCTGATAGCCTGCGTATTCCATTGCGCCCATTATGGTAAGATTTGAGGGAACCGCGTACTGCTTACCAAACAGGAACACATTTACTGTTTTTTCCATAATTTATCTCCAAATCTTCAGTTGATATCGTATCCGCTGCACATTAATACTCATCCGGCAGCTCGGAAAGCTCATCCATTCTGAACACAGGGCCGTCCTTACAAACATACTTTGAGCCTACGTTGCATCTGCCGCATTTGCCTATACCGCACTTCATTTTTAGTTCAAGTGTGGTGTAGATCTGGGTCTCTTCAAAGCCAAGCTCTTTCAGTCCCGCAAGTGTGAATTTTATCATCACAGGCGGACCGCAAAGAATAGCCACCTTATTTGTGTCAAAGCCAAGCTCTTTTACATAGTTCGGCACAAATCCAACGTGACCGTCCCAGCCTTCCTGTTCTCTGTCAATGGTAAGATGAACGTGAACATCACGATCGTCATTCATCCATTCATTCACGATCTCATCGTAGAACGCGAGGTCTTCCTTGGAACGGGCACCGTAAACGATGTCTATTCTGCCGTAGCGGTCGCGATAATGTCTGCAGTAATTGATCACGGAACGCACAGGAGCCATGCCGACGCCACCTGCAATAATAAGCAGATCATGTCCCGCAAACTCGTCGTCCACCGGGAATGCGTTACCGTATGGTCCGCGAACTGTGATCTCCTGACCGGGCTCGATCATGTGAAGCCAGTTTGTCAGGCATCCGCATTTTTTGATCTCAAATTCAAGATAATACTCGTTTGTGGGAGATGAGGTAATGGAAAACATCGCCTCACCGATACCCGGAAGTGACACCATAGCGCACTGACCCGGCTTGTGGATGATCGGCTTTTTTCCGTCTCTTCCAACCACGCGGAAATTTTTTATATCGGGTGTGTCGATTCTTACATCGGTTACTACACCGACAACAGGAATAAGTGTTTCAAAGTTCATGTTTATTCCTCCTCCGACAGCGTTTTCATTACTTTTACGATATTCATAGAGATCGGACATGAAGCAAGGCATCTGCCGCAGCCTACACAACCGAATTCACCGTCATTATTTTCGGGGAAATACACCAGCTTGTGCATGAATCTTTGGCGGAAGCGTTCCTTTTGTGTCAGTCGTGGATTGCCGTGCGCCATTTTTGTGAAATCGGAGTACATACAGCTATCCCATGTTCTGAATCGCTTGATTCCATGACCTGTGTCAAAGTCCTTGATATCATAGCACTGGCATGTGGGACAAACAAAAGTGCAGGTACCGCAAGCAATGCAAGCCTCAGAGAGAGACGACCAGTTTTCGTTATCCCAGAAGGTCTCTGTCTTACCGCCGCCGAATTTTGATGTGTCAAGCTTCGCAAGCGGCAGTTTTTTCATGATCTCGCGGGTCTTTATCTTTGCTTCTTCGAATGCTGCTGTATCGCGATCCTCAAAAACGTCGCCGAGAGAGTCAACAAATGCTTCACCGCGCTCTGTTTTCGCTTCAACATAGTACCCACCGTCAGCCTTTGTAAACACTACGTCTCCCTCTGGATCTGCAGCATCTATACCGAACACTCCGCAGAAGCAGGTCTCAGCAGGACGGTCACAAGCCATAGAAATGATAAGTCCGTGCTCGCGCCTGTTCTTGTAGTATGTGTCTACAGGTTCTGCGAGGAACACCTTATCAAGGATGGAAAAGCTTCTCACATCGCAAGCGCGAACACCGAAAACGGCAAAATCCTC
>JAGBGV010000323.1 GCA_017935805.1 Clostridia bacterium
GGTTGATATCAAAAACTCCGCAAAGCTCGGTTACATCCTTGAGCTCCTCTGATGCCATAGGCTTAGCATACATCCAAAGGGCACGTGAGGATGAACCTGCAAATACATATCTCTTCTTCATAGTAGTTTGTCCTTTCATTATTTGTAAAAAACATACAAGGTCATTTTACCCCCGATAATGTCAAATGTCAATGAGTTTTTAGAAAAAAAGCAACAAAAAGTGCAAAGCTACACACCTTGCACTTCACATATTCATTTGAACGCCACTTCTTTGACTTTAGTGTCGGCAAAGCTGTCTGACGGAGACGGCTCTGACATACTGAAATACATTTTTGCCGCCTTGGTTGTGCCGAAATCTCGGTTTGAACCACTGTTCTGAACTTTGTTGAATGCCTCACGGAACATGGCGTTATGTGCTTCCTCACGGTTTAGCAGAAAATCGATAGTCTCACGCACCTTTTTGTCCTCGATCTGACGGTAGAGATATTCGTAAACCACTTTTGCCCGTTGCTCGGATGCTATGTTTGATAGCAGATCGGCACAAAGATCTCCTGTGACGGTAACATAATCTGCTGTCCACGAGTATCCGGAGGCGTTGATAAGACCGGGGTTGAGCCCAAGCTGGACGTGTGTCTGTATCTCTCCGTGAGGGACAGTTGTTGCGTTTACATCATGACCGTTGAGCAGATTGATGGTCTGTGCCACCATTTCCATATGACCTAGCTCCTCTGCGGCAATATCGAGAAACAGATCTTTTATTTCCTGATCTTTGATGCGGAAGCTTTGTGACATATACTGCATAGCAGCCTTCAGTTCACCGTTGCCGCCTCCGAGCTGCTCCTGGAGAAGTGCGGCGTATTGGGGATTGGGCTTTTCAATAGCTACCGGGTGAAATAACGCTTTTTCATGCTTGAACATTAATTTATCCTCACTTTCTGTTTGTTCAAGCATATTATTCCACCGTACTTGCTTGGCTATACATAAAAAGGAAAAACCGCATCTGTCATTATGACTTTTGCGGTTTTCTTGTGTTTTTCTTCAGTTCCTTGAGTATTTCGTTGATCTCCTCATCAACTGAGGTGATCTCGCTCCAGAACTCTCTTGCGGACAGCCTGAGTACTCCCGAACGGAACGCTTGCAGCTGAATGAGTCCGTCGGATGTGACAACTCGCACGTTATAGTCGCGACCGATCTTGTCAACGAATTTTTCAATGTAGGTGTCTCCAAGCTCGTCCTCTTTGGTGTAGACTACGTTTATGCCGTTGTAGTCGAACTTACGCTCAACCGAGCCTTTCACGTTGTATGCGTCAAAGACGACAACTATATCGCGCTTGGTAAATCCGTGGTAGTTTGCAAGAATGTCGCACAAGTCCCGCCGCGCCGTCTCAAGATCGTGCTCTGCAATAGCGGCAAGCTCATCGCAAGCAAAGATCACGTTATAGCCGTCGATGACATACAGTGATTTCTTGTATTTTTTAGTTTTGACATCGGGGAGATGAGCCTGTTCCTTCGGCTTTCCGTAAACGCGGCGCTTGATTGGTCCGAATTCGCGCTCCATTATGGCTTCAAGCTCTTTTTCGTCAATGTTTATATTCTGGTGTATTACTCGTGGGGTGGTGTCAATAAGTGACAAGTCTATTTCACCTTTGACCTCCGCCGCGCCGAGATGCATGTATTCAGTCACCTGCCACCAGGGAACAACAAATCCGGCGCCGTGAGAGCAGAATACGGAGTCGGGAGTGTTGTCAAGATCCGCCTCAGGCTCGTAATTGAACTGGGCAATGACTTCTTCGCTGTTGTGGCAGGGGTAGTATCCGTCAACTCGACAGGAGAAACGTCCTTTTCCGTGTGTGTATGCCGCAACCTCCTTTGCGTAGTCCGCAAGAGTTGCAACGGGTGCGCGTCCTTTGAGTAGGGAAGTGCCTGGAGCGGACTCGTGCTCACTGAACGTTCCTTGGCGGGCAACAATGTCGGATATTGCTCGTCCGACACACTCTCCCGGAACTTCAAGTGTGAATGTGTAATAAGGTTCGAGTAATCGACATTTTCCGCGCTCGCGAAGCATCATGAGACCATGACGTACAGCGCGGTAAGTCGCTTCTCGGAAGTCGCCGCCGCTTGTGTGCTTTAGATGAGCTCTGCCGGAAACAAGGGTGATCTTTGCGTCTGTAAGCGGAGAGCCTGTCAGCACGCCGAGATGCTGTTTTGCCTCAAGGAAAAACATTACAAGTCTCTGCCAGTTGCGTTCAAAGTGGTTTTCGTCTGCTACTGTGTCAAATACCATGCCTGATCCTGCGGGTAACGGCTCTATAACCAGATGTACTTCAGAATAATGACGCAGAGGCTCGAAATGACCAACGCCCTCGCCGGATGCTGTGATCGTCTCTTTATACATGATCCGTCCATCGGCAAATGACACGTCGATACCGCAGCGCTCTTTGATGATACTAACGAGCACCTCACATTGAACTTGTCCCATAAGCTGTGCGTGTATCTCTCCGAAACGCTCATTCCAGACGATGTGCAGAAGTGGCTCTTCCTCCTCAAGCACCTTGAGCTTGGGCATCACCAATCGCGGGTCAGCCTCTTTTGGCAAAACTATGCGATAATTCAGTACCGGCTCGAGATATGGAACGGACGATGCACTTTCACCACCGAGCCCCTGACCGATATATGTTCCCGAGAGCCCCATAACAGCGCACACCTGACCTGCAGGACATGAGTCAAGAGGCTCGTATTTTGCGCCGGAGTAAGCTCTGATGCCTGTGATTTTTTCTTCAATTTGGTCGTCTTCTCCGAGGGGAGCGTATTTTAGCACCTGACGCTGCACCAGCTTCCCGCCTGTGATCTTCATATAGGTGATGCGTGCGCCGCCGACATCGTGTCCGATCTTGTAAACCCGAGCTGCGAACTCCTCGGGATATTTCTTCTCAACGGTGTATTTTTCAAGAGCTTCTACAAGCTTGTCTACACCTTCCATTTTCAAGCCGCTGCCGAAAAAGCAGGGGAACAGCTTACGTTCTGCTACGAGTCCGGAGATGTCGTTCTCTTTTACCTCTCCGCTTTCCATGAATCTGTCAAGCAGTTCTTCATCTGTCATGGCAACCCGTTCTAAAAGATCTTCTTCGGTAGAAAAATCCACACAGGATGAGGAAAGATGAGCGGTGAGGTCGCGCATTATGAATTCTCTGTCGAATGAGGAGAGATCCATTTTGGTTACAAAAATAAAAGTAGGTACTGAATAACGCTCCAAGAGATGCCACAGGGTTTCTGTGTGAGCCTGAACACCCTCCGAACCGCTTATCACAAGGATCGCATAGTCGAGTACAGAGAGGGTGCGTTCTGCCTCTGCTGAAAAATCCACGTGACCGGGGGTGTCAAGCAGAGTGACCTTTATGTTCGGCGTTTCAAATATCGCCTGCTTGGAGAAAATTGTGATCCCGCGGTCTCTCTCAAGCTCATGTGTGTCAAGGTAAGTGTTGCGGTGATCTACACGACCAGCTTTTTTTATCTTACCTGTGGTGTAGAGCAAGGCTTCCGACAACGTCGTTTTACCTGCGTCAACATGAGCAAGGATCCCGATTACTTGATTCTTCATAGCGTTCCTTTACATTTGTTATTTCAAATAATTATTATACCATAAAAAGCAATCAAAGTCTACAGCAAAACAAAAATCTCCCCGTTTTTAGCCGATTCGGGGAGAAATTATCTTATAGAATTGAGTATCTGCCCTCCATTGCACGGCGAAGGGTTACTTCATCCGCATATTCAAGGTCGCCGCCTACGGGAACACCGTTAGCAATTCTCGTTACCTTAACTCCAAGGGGAGAGATAAGCTTTGCAATGTACATAGCGGTAGCTTCACCTTCAACGGTGGGGTTTGTAGCGAGAATAAGTTCCTTAACGGGATGCTCCTCGTCGCCGATTCGTGCAATAAGCTCCTTGATTGTGAGACGGTCGGGAGTTATACCGCGCATTGGAGAGATCGTACCGTGGAGCACATGGTAAACACCGCCAAACTGACGTGTCTTTTCAATAGCAAGCACGGCGCGAGGGTCCTCAACAACGCAGACGGTGGAGTGATCTCTTGTGTCGGAGTCGCAAATATCACAAGTGTCGTGTGTGGTTATGTTACAGCACACAGAGCACTTTTTTATTTCGGTTTTCGCAGAAATGATTGCCTGTGCGAAGTCATACGCTTCAGATTCTGTGAAATTCAGAACGCAAAAGGCATAACGGGCGGCAGATTTTTTACCTACGCCGTCCAGTTTGCGGAACATGTCCGTCAGCCTCTCGAGAGGCTCAATGTTTTCTGCCATGGCTTAGAAGAGACCGGGCATACCGAGATTCAGGCTGCCGGTGATCTTGTTCATCTCTTCGTTGTTGGTGTCGTTAACCTTTTTGATAGCCTCGTTTACACCTGCTGTGAGAATGTCGGAGAGAGTTTCGATATCATCGGGGTCAACGATCTCAGGGTCGATGTCTATGCCAAGGATCTCAAGCTTACCGTTGATCTTTACGGTTACAACACCGCCGCCTGCCTTAACTTCATATTCACGTTCGTCAAGCTCGTCGCGGAGATTGTTCATATCCTCCTGCATCTTCTGCGCCTGCTTGAGCATGCTTTGCATATTGGACGGACCGCCGCCAACGCCCTTTGGAAGTTTTGCTTTCATGTTTATGTACCTCGTATATTTAGAAAATTTAATTCGGAATTATTGCGCCGCTTGTTTTAGAACTCTTCGAGCTCGTCAATTGCGGGTTTTTTCTTTGCTACTTCACCGACCTCGACTGCTATGGACGCACCGGGCTGTGTGATACCGCACATTCTGAATGCAGACTGCATGGACTGCATAGCGGATTCGGTAGTGAGCATCATTTTTGCGAAATTATTCGGAACGCGCAGAAGAATCTGTGTGCCGTCCTCGTCAGAGAAGCAGTCACATTCTATGAGGAAACCGGAAACTGACGGATTCTTTTCGGAAATTCGCTCTGCAACGTCAGACAAGTCAACCGGGTTCATTTCTGTTGCTTTTGCAGGCTCATCGGGCTCTTCTTCCGGAGCTTCTTCCACAGCGTCTGCGATGAGAGCAGGTGCAGGGACCACAGGTTGAGCGGGTGTTGCACTATCTTTAACAGACGGTGCTACTCTTGGAGCGGACTCGAGAAGACTCACATTTTCCTCAAGCTCGGATATGCGGGAGAGCAGAGCAGAGGTGGTGGTGTCAAGAGAGTTGTCTCCCATTTTAATAAGTGTCAGCTCGGAAATGAGCCGTTTTGTTTGTGGAAGCCGTGTCATTTCGCGAAGCGCTTCGTCAAGCAGCTCGAAATGATAAGTCAGTGATTCTGCCGTGAATCTGCGTGACGCATCGGCGAGGAGCCTCATCTCCGGTTCTGTCAAGTCAAGATAGTCTGTGCGCTCATTCTCCGGCAGATACTTGAACACAAGCATATCCCTCCAGAATCCGATGAGCTCTGACCAATATACGGAAATATCCTTTGATGATGTGTCAACGGTTTTAATAATTTTGAATATTGCCGAAGCGTCGTTTCTTGCAACGGCAACTGCGGTTTTATACAGAATTTCGATGCCTGTGAGACCGAGTACGTCGGAAACGTGTTCCGTAGTAACGTCATGACCGCCGGCAGAACAAAGCTCAAACAGACTGATCGCGTCACGCATACCGCCCTGTGCCTGCTTTGCAATAACTTTGGCAGCATTGTCCTCAAGTGAGATCTTTTCTACCCCTGCTATATACATGAGTCGGTCAGCGATAACATCCGCCTTGATTCGTCTGAAATCAAATCTTTGACAGCGGGAGACAATAGTTGCAGGCAGCTTGTGGAATTCGGTGGTTGCCAGGATAAATACAACGTGCTCCGGCGGCTCTTCAAGGGTTTTGAGAAGTGCATTGAACGCGCTGACAGAGAGCATATGCACCTCGTCAATGATATACACGCGCTTTTTCAGAGACGAGGGAGTGTAGTTTACCTCATCGCGGATGTCACGGATGTAGTCAACACCGTTGTTGGATGCCGCGTCCATTTCAAGAACGTCTGTAGCACGTCCTTCGTCTATTGAAGTACACGCAAAGCACTTTCCGCATGGATTTCCGTCGATGGGAGACTCACAGTTGAGCGCCTTTGCGAGTATTTTCGCGCAGGTTGTCTTACCTGTGCCGCGAGGACCGCAGAAAAGGTAAGCATGAGAGAAGCGTGATTCACGAGCCTCGTATTTCAGAACAGATGTAACATGATCTTCACCGCATACGTCGTCAAATGTCCGCGGTCTGTATTTGCGGTATAATGCCTGGTGCATGAGTACGCCCTCCTTTGAAGAATTAACAAGAAATAGCTCGCAAATCAAGACCATACACCTTCAGTTCGAACGGTTATTACGCACGACACCATAGTTTCCTGCTCGAAACAGGCTACCCTGCGGCGCATCAGCTAAACTGCTTA
>JAGBGV010000324.1 GCA_017935805.1 Clostridia bacterium
ATAACTGTCTGTACCGAATGTGAGTCCTGTTTTCAGCTGTATAAGTGATAGATTTTCGTTTATCCTGTCAAGCCTTTCAGTTGCCTGATCAAACAGATTTTGCTCTGTCATTATTATTTCTCCCGAAGTGTGATCTGTATGGCAAAGGGGAGGTGACATAAGCCCTCTCCCCCAAATGTTTATGTAATAAACTGCCGTTATGTTTGCCCGACCGAATTATTCAGCCTGAGGAGCGTCAACAGGACATACGCCTGCACAAGCGCCGCAATCAAGGCATTCGTCAGCGTTGATAACGTACTTGCCGTCAGCTTCGGTGATGCAACCTACAGGACATTCGCCAGCACAAGCGCCGCAACCGATGCAATCGTCAGTAATCTTATATGCCATTTCAATACACCTCCGTGTTAAGATACTATAATTTTAGCACACATTTGTCCGAAAGGAAATAGGTTTCTGAAAAAAAGTCAGAAAATTTTTCGGAAAAACAGTGATTATTTACTCTTTGTCAGCTTTTTCGCGACTGTGACGCTTCAGAACAGTTACGTCGTCTCTGTGGAAGGTCTTTGTGTCGCCTGAGGAAAGCTTAACCTTGATGAATCCTGTGAGGGGGCTGATCTCTGTTACGTTTCCAACACCTTCGCTTGTTTTGACTGTGGAGTCAACCGGGGGAGTACGTGCGATCTCTTCCTCGTATGTTTCATGCTCATATCTGAGACAGCACATGAGACGTCCGCAGGTGCCGGAGATCTTTGAGGAATTGAGAGAAAGATTCTGTTCCTTTGCCATTTTGATGGATACCTGAACAAAATCGGAAAGGAAGCTGGAGCAGCAGAAGGGACGTCCGCAGACACCAAGACCGCCCATGATCTTAGCCTCATCTCTGATGCCGATCTGACGAAGCTCGATTCGTGTTCTGAATATTGCGGCAAGATCCTTTACAAGCTCGCGGAAGTCAACGCGGACATCGGCAGAGAAGTAGAAAAGAAGCTTGCTGTTGTCAAAAGTATATTCAGCTTCGATGAGCTTCATGTCAAGTCCGTGCTCGGAGATCTTCTTTTTGCAGATCTCAAAAGCATCCTGCTCGAGCTTTTTATTTGCTTCGTAGCGCGCCTTGTCGGAATCATCTGCTACGCGAAGAACAGGGCGTAGCGGAGGTACTATCTTGCTGTTATCAACAAAGCTGTTTCCTACAGCAACAAATCCGTATTCAACACCTCTTGCGGTTTCTACGATTACACAGTCTCCCGTATTTGCCTTTACCTCGCCGGGAGCAAAGTAATATGTTTTACCGGCATCGCGGAATCTGACGCCGATAATTTCGGTCTTTTCGCTGTTTTGGATGTTTGTGTTTTCCATATATATAATCATTCACTCCAATCAAATTTAAGAGTTCATTATTAGTGACGTAAGTATTGTGTTTTGAGAGCAGTTTGCAGTGATGTCCTTTTCAGCATCTGATATTGCAGCACAAAGCTCCATGAGCCGTTTTACAGATATTTTTTTTGCAAATGCAGGGCAACCGTCGGTTGAACTGTAGAACAGGAGATCCCCGCCTTTTTTTTCTGCAATCATGTCGCGGAGAGCAAGTCTTGTAAGAGAAAGCACCGCGCAGGTATCAGCTCTTGACTTTGGCATTGCAGTGCTGACAAACGCCAGCGCGTCTGACCGCTTTGCAGTTATCAGTATTTCAGTCAGCTCTGCGGCAATTTCGTATTGCTTGAGCTCTGCACTTCCGTGCTCATACAGCTCCTTGGCATAGCCGAGTGCACCACCGGAAAGGTGAGCGGCGCGGACTATCTTATCTCTCTGCAGCTTCCCATACTCTTTTTCAAGATACTTTTCAACTGCATCGGGCTGGAACTTTTCCATCTGAAGAACAGGTGCGCGGCTTTTTATAGTTTCAAGCAATGCGGCGGAGTTGTCACAGAGCAAAAGAAACATAACATACGGCGGCGGCTCTTCCAGTGCCAAAAGCAAAGCGTTTTGTGCCTGCTGTGTCATGAGGTGAGCGTTTTCTATGATATAGAACTTCTTGTCACCGTCATTCGGTGTAACATAAAGTGACTGCTTTATCAGTCGGATCGACTCAACACCGATGGATGCCTTGTCGCCGTTTGAGACAGTCATGATGTCAACGAACACACCGCCGAATATCTTTCGGCAAAATGAGCATCTGCCGCAGGGGAGAGAATAGCTTGAGTCAGTCCTGTTTTCGCAAACAACTGATGCGCAGATGTCAAGTGCAGCTGTGTGCTTGCCGGATCCTTTCGGACCTTCCAGAATATACGCGTGGGCAGACTTGCCGAGAGACAGATCATGAGAGAGTATTTTTTTGATTTTTTCGTTTCCGATCAGATTCGGAAGCATACTCCGCGTTTCTTTTGTCATCGCATTCCACACATTCCTGAAATATTTTTTGCCATTCATAACATTATAACATAAAAACTATGCTTTTGTCAAATATAATAACAAGTATTTGTAAGGAGCGTATTAATTATTTATGAAAACAATGTTTATTTCGAGAAAGCTGATATTGATAGCGGCCGGGGTACTATGTGTTATTATCGGACTGCTGGCTGTGATTTATTTTGACTCCAGAGGGGATAAATTATTTGAAGCTTCAATGAAAGATTATTATAAAACTGAGATGTACAGCGCGGCTGAATATTTCATTGATGATATTGAGAACGGCAACATCACGCTTGCTTATCATCATTCAAAATATGCGTCTGATCATGCGTCGCAATGCGGTATGACAGAGGCGGCGCTTATGTTCGGCAATATGGCAAATCGTGTACTGAGTGGTGATATGGGAATGGACATGGCTGAGCAGGTCAAAAACTATGTTGAGTCAGGTACTGTGCCACCGGATACAGCAACAGGAAATATTGCAATGGGAAGGATATCCGGACAATGGACAGCATTACCTGTATCTGTAAGTAAGGAGCGTTATACGGCAGCAAAGAATACTGCAGAGCGAATATTCGGCGGCAATCATTTGATAAAACGTGGAGAGCGAACACAAAACGGAGAGCTGCTTTTTACTTGCAGTAATGCATACGCGCTTGTTGACGAGAGAACTGCAATGCCAGTTGAGGCGGCAATTTCACTTGAGACGGGAGAAGCGCTCATGACTGATGAGCAGTGTAAAGCCGCAGCAGACAGCTTTTTGAGTGATTTTTTCTCCTCTGCAACAGTAGACGAAGCATCAGGTCAAACACTGAATACCTTCGGAGACGAAAGTATATGCACCGTCGGATACACCTGCGGCGGAAAGCAAGTGATTGTAGCGGTCAGCAGGGACAGCGGCAGGGTAGTGCGATTCATCAGCAGGTAGAGTAGCGGCTGACAAACATTATATTTACGGCATATCATGTAGCAGAGGAGGGCTGCTTGTCACGCTCTCCCCACTTAAACTGAAAAAGGTGAATATAATGGCGGAAAATATAAAGATAGGGATACTTGGGGGAGACAGAAGACAGCTTGTGATGGCGCAGTGTCTGTCAGAGAGCTTTGAGTGTGCGGTATGGGGCTTTGACAAGATCTACGGAACCGCCGACGAGGAGTATCTTAAAAAGGCGGTACGGTGCGCGGACTGGGAGTCAGCTGTGAAATGCTCCGATGCGGTGATACTGCCGCTGCCCGCAAGCTCAGACGGAAAAAATCTGAACTGTCCGCTTACAAAGGAAACGGAACACGGTTCGCCTGTGCCTCTTACATCTGTGTGCGAAAAACTGCAGATCGGCTCACTGCTTCTCGGAGGAATGTTGCCCGGTATCGTTAAGTCCTATGCGGCGGAACACGGTGTGGTATCATACGACTATTATAATTCAGAAGAATTACAGATCAAAAACTCCGTTCCCACAGCTGAAGGGGCA
>JAGBGV010000325.1 GCA_017935805.1 Clostridia bacterium
ATCATCAGGAGAAGACCCTGAGATGCGGTGTATGTAGTCGTGAGAGCACCTGCAGCGAGAGAGCCGTGAACAGCACCTGCAGCACCTGCTTCAGACTGCATTTCGACAACCTTAACGGTGTCACCCATTATGTTCTTCAGGCCGCCTGCAGACCATGTGTCTGTAACGTCAGCCATAACAGAAGAAGGAGTAATGGGGTAGATGGCAGCAACTTCTGTGAACGCATAAGAGGCATGCGCCGCAGCGGTGTTACCATCCATGGAAAGCATTTTTCTTGCCATGATAATATATCCTCCAAATAAAATTATGATTGAATTTATATTATGCGAGGTACTTTTGGTACTACGCATTATATCTTAATTATTATATCGCAAAACTGTCGGAATGTAAATATCTTTTCCGATAAAGATTTCAAAAATTTTTGTTCAAAATACTGTATATCGGTGTATCTTACAGTATTTTTCAACATATATAGCTGAAATCAGTCTTTTTTGAGCTTTGCCTGAGCCTTAAGACGCAGTTCGGTGTTAAGGATCTTCTTGCGGAGACGGATAGACTTGGGTGTAACCTCGATAAGCTCGTCATCTCCGATAAATTCGATTGCCTGCTCAAGAGAGAATACCTTATGAGGAACAAGTCGAAGAGCTTCATCTGCACCGGCAGAGCGAATCGAAGTAAGGTGTTTCTTTTTGCATACATTAAGTGCAATATCTTCCTTCTTTGGGCATTCACCAACAAGCATACCTTCGTAAACAGGAGTCTGAACACCGATGAACATTACACCTCTGTCCTGGGAGTTGAAGAGGCCGTAAGATGTTGCCTCACCGTCTTCACTTGCAACGAGAGAGCCTGTGTATCTTGTTATAACCTCACCCTTGTAAGGCTGATATCCGTCAAAGATAGAATTGAGGATACCTTCACCGCGTGTATCTGTAAGAAATTCGCTTCTGTAACCGAAGAGACAACGTGCAGGGATTGAATATTCAATCTTCATGCGAGAGCCATGGAGACCCATTTCGAGAAGCTCACCTTTACGGGAACCGAGCTTTTCAACAACAGCACCAACGTATTCGTCCGGCACGTCAATGGTAACGCGTTCCATAGGCTCGCAGGTAACGCCGTCGATCTCTTTATAAATAACTCTGGGAGTGGAGCAGCAAAGCTCGTATCCCTCTCGACGCATTGTTTCAATGAGAATTGAAAGATGCATTTCACCTCGACCGGCAACCATAAAGCTGTCGGTAGTCTCTCCATCGCTTACGCGGAGTGAAACGTCCTTGAGTGTTTCCTTATAGAGACGTTCTCTGATCTGACGTGAAGTAACAAACTTGCCCTCACGACCTGCAAAGGGGCTGTCGTTAACAGAGAATGTCATTTCCATTGTAGGCTCGCTGACCTTAACAAACTCGAGAGGAGTCGGGTCAAGGGGGGAAGAGATGGTGTCACCGATTGTGATGTTTTCTGCGCCGCTGAAGCAAACGATGTCACCCATGTGAGCTTCAGTAACAGGCTTTCTGACAAGTCCGTCAATTGTAAACAGAGCAACGATCTTTGTTTTCTTGGGCGGAGCGTCGGGGGTATGGTAGTTAGTAATAACTACTTCTTCACCCTGTCTGACAGAGCCGCGCTCAATACGACCGATACCGATACGTCCAACATATTCATTGTAGTCGATCGAGGAAACGAGAAGCTGTAGGGGCGCGTCCATTTCACCTTCGGGAGCGGGGATGTAGTCAATAATTGTATCAAACAGGCAGTCAAGATTGTCACCGAGATCATGAGGATTTACAGATGCGCGACCTGTACGTCCGCTACAGAAGATCATAGGAGAATCAAGCTGGTCGTCTGTTGCATCAAGTTCAAGAAGAAGTTCAAGCACCTCATCCGGAACCTCATCAAGTCTTGCATCCGGCTTGTCAACCTTGTTCACAACAACGATGATTCTGTGACCCAGCTCCATTGCACGGCTGAGTACGAATCTTGTCTGCGGCATAGGACCTTCAGCGGCGTCAACGAGAAGAATAACACCGTTTACCATTTTAAGAATACGTTCAACCTCACCGCCAAAGTCAGCGTGACCGGGGGTGTCAACGATGTTTATCTTTATGCCGTTTCTTTCGACGGACGTGTTTTTAGCAAGAATGGTAATTCCGCGCTCTCTTTCGAGGTCTCCGGAGTCCATAACACGCTCACGTACTACCTGATTCTCGTGGTAAGTATCGCACTGCTTGAGCATCTGGTCAACTAGAGTAGTTTTACCGTGGTCAACGTGAGCTATAATTGCAACGTTACGAAGGTTTTCTCTGATCAAAGTGATTACCGACTTGTCTGCCTTGAGACAAGAATCATCCTTTCGAATAAATTAATCCAACCTAATTATTATATCACAATGCTTGCGAAAAATAAAGCGTAATGCGACAAAAAATTTAATTTCGTCACTTTGTAGAAAATATATATCTATATACTCAACTTTTTTGTTATCCTATTTTTTCTTGTCCCAAAAATCGGATAAAATTACACTGAGTGAAGTAAGATCTCCCGTGTATTTAATATGTCTCCAATGAGGGGGGAACAGCATCTTCATTCTTGGATCTGAATAACGGTCATCAATGAGCACAACAACACCGCAGTCATTCTCAGATCTTATTACTCGGCCTGCCGCCTGCAGCACTTTGTTCATTCCGGGACAAATATATGCAAACTCATGCCCCTGACCGTTGTTTTCATTGTAGTATGCTTCCATAATGTTTCGTTCAGCAGAAAGAGAAGGCATACCTGTACCAACAATTATAGCACCGATAAGACTTTCGCCGGATAGGTCAATCCCTTCAGAGAACATACCTCCGAGGACACAGAAGCCGACAACAGATTCTCGTGCTCTGTCGCGGAAAACATTAATAAATCTCTCCCTCTCACGATAACTCATTCCTTGCTTTTGCATAACAATAGCACATTCGGGCATAAGACGCGAGAACACCTTACATACCCGTTTCATATAATCGTATGAGGGGAAGTATACAATATAGTTTCCGACTTTTTGAGATATTGTTTCAACAATAACTTCCGCACACTCGCGAGCCGTATCACGCCTGTCACTGAGCTTTGTGCTGATGGAATCATATGCAACAATACATAGATTTTCTTTCTCATAGGGGGATTTCAACTCAAGTGTTTCGGCGTGTCCCATACCGATTACATCTCTGAAATACTCTGCGGGTGATAGTGTGGCAGAGAACAGGATAACAGATATTGCGGGTTGTAGCATTATCTCGAGAATACCCGACGGATCAATGCAAAGGAGTTCAACAGTCAGCTTGTCATTTTCGCGACTTGCAAAGAACCTGAATTTCTCATCAAAGTAGGTGGATACGAATATCAGTTTTAGTAGTTTATCATAATACGGCACGAGAAGCTCGGCTGATTCCGCTTCCTCACGAATGTATTTTGACAGAATAGCGTTCAGCTCACTTGCACGCTTGATAAGTTCTACCGGAACCTTTGAATCTTCATAGAACCCGTAGATGATCTCACCCTCATCAGTGCTTCTGTAGTATTCGTTTTCCTTGCAGAGCTCGCGAATTTCTGACATTGACAGCAAGAAATTGTTTACAGCGTCTGCAAGATTAATGTCATCAGAAAAATCACTCTCAGCTATAGCAAGAAGCTCGTCGCCAATTGAACTTTGAATAACAGCAGAATAAGTGTTTCTGGTTCTGTCTGGCAAATTATGCGCCTCGTCAAACAGAAATACAAATTTTTCCTTATTCTCGATATTTTTGAAGTATCTCTTAAATCTTACATTGTCGTCAATTACATAGTTGTAATCACATACTATGACAGAGCAATACTCTGACAAATCAAGTGAGAGCTCATAAGGACATACTTTATAGCTGTCAGCAACATGAACAAGTAATTCTGTAGTGTAAACAATTACATCCATTGCTATAAGCTCGGTAAGAGCTGCAAGCTCTCTTTCTCTGTAGGATACATGTGTTCTGCCATAATCGTCAGATGTGCTTCCCATAAGTGAGCAATGGCGACAGCCCAAGCGACCACTGATCGATGTGGAGGCTTTTCTTCTTGGGCAGACTTGTTCTTTGGCACTTATATTTATTGCTTTCAAATGGGGTGCGTGCTTTCCCATGCGCTCTATTGCTTCGAGTGCAACCTTTCCGGTAACATTCTTTGCTGTAACATAGAATACCTTGTCGGCAGATTTGCTTCCAAGTGACTTTACAGCAGGGAAGAGCGAAGACATTGTTTTTCCAATGCCTGTAGGGGCAGATACCATTAGTATTTCGCCGTGTTTTATTGCTCTGTAGGCACTTTTGATAAACTCTTCTTGTCCTTCACGAATGCTACTGAAAGGAAAGGGAAGTGACTTAATTTCATCGGGGAAGTTAATGCTCTTTTCTGCATTGAATTTTATAAAAGGCAAAGCACGTGAGATCAGAGCGTCAAACATTCTCGAGAGGGATACTCTTGTTAACCGTGCTGCGTACGCAATTCTCTCGTCAGTTGTCTGCTTAACGAAACTTAATTTCAGATTAATCTCCGGGATTCCATAAGTATCTGAGAACAGATATGCGGCAATCACGGCTTTGGCGAAATTCTCGGGATGCGAGAAAGGCGTTAAGTCTCGTCTGAGATAATTGAGTGTTTTGACTACCTCAACAGTATGATTAACTCCGTCGAAGGAGATAATATCTGCAAGTGCCGTTACAACTACGGTATATTCACCAAGCACCACTTCTTTTTCAAGGGGAACAGATGTCTGAACAGACTCAGAAACAGTTGGAGGCTTGTTTGAGGCATCTCTAACAAAACCGTACTTTGTCAGCAGTGCGGCAGGATTTTCACGCTGATAAGCGAAGCATGACAGCTCATATGCGGTCAAGAATATTCTGTTTGATTCGCTGTCGTATGTCATGTTTCGCCTCCTTATAATTTTACTCATACATTATATCACAAAGATCTACTGAAATCAACATTTCATCTCTCTAAGATCAAATGATATACATAATATATTCTTGCTTTTTG
>JAGBGV010000326.1 GCA_017935805.1 Clostridia bacterium
AATACGCTTATATCCTGTGATCGTCTTGCAGGAGCAGCCCATGCAAGCGCCGAATCCGCAGCCCATTCGCTCTTCAAAGCTGAACTGACCGCTTGTTTTGCTTGCTTTATATACTGCTTTCAGCATCGGCTCGGGACCGCAGGTGTAGATATGTGTATAGTCGTCCCCCATTGCATTCGTAACAAATCCCTTTACACCGTATGAGCCATCAGCCGTTGTAACTGTGACATCAGCGCCTATTTCTTTGAACTCGTTTTCATAGAAAATTTCGTCCTTTGTGTTAAAGCCAAGGACCACGGAGACTCTTTTGCCCTCTCCGATCAGTTTCTTCGCAAGCAGGAACATAGGAGGAACACCAACTCCGCCGCCAAGAAGAAGAGGTCTTTCGCCGGAGATAGTTGTATCATACCCGTTGCCAAGTCCTGTGAGAGTATCAAGAGTCTCGCCGGGCTTCATTTCTGCCATTTGCTCTGTACCGTGACCTACTACCTTGTAGATGATAGTGAGCTCATTTTCGTCCATATCACAAACGGAGATAGGTCTGCGAAGGTACAGTCCGTCGAGCTTAATATTGACAAACTGCCCCGGAGCTGTTATATCAGATACATCTCCCGAGAGGCGCATTTTCATTACGTTCTCGGTGAGGTGTATGTTTTCTGTAATTGTAAGAATGACTTGTTTCATTGTTCACCCTGATTAAGCATCAATAGTGGAGATAGTCAATGTTGTTTCCTCAAGCACGTCAAGTACAACGCGAACTGTATCGAGAGATGTGAAGATTGTCACGTTATTTTCTGTTGCACAGCGTCTGATCTCCCAACCGTCGCTGTTGTCGCCCTGAGAGCCAATATCCTTGGTGTTGAGCACATATGCAATGTGACCCTGGCGAATGGAATCAAGGATCTCCTCACTACCGTCGCTGATCTTGTTGAGTACATGAGTACGGATTCCGTTTGCTTTGAGGAATTTTGCAGTGCCGGGAGTCGCTTCAATATTGAATCCAAGGTTGTAGAAGCGTCTGATAAGCGGAAGCGCTTCATCCTTGTCCTTGTCAGCTATAGTTGCAAATACAGTACCGTAGTTCTGCATATGTGTTCCGCCTGCCTGAAGAGCCTTGTAAAGTGCTCGGTTGAGCTTGTCGTCATATCCGATTGCCTCACCTGTGGACTTCATTTCGGGAGAGAGATATGCGTCAAGTCCGCGTAGCGTGTTGAAGGAGAATACGGGTACCTTTACATAGTAACGGTTCTTTTCGTCGGGATAGATATCGAATAGTCCCTGCTCCTTCAGGCTCTTGCCAAGAATAACTTCAGTTGCGATATCAGCAAGGCTGTAGCCGGTAGACTTGGAGAGGAACGGAACAGTTCTTGATGAACGGGGGTTAACCTCGATAATGTAAACATCGTCATGTTCGTCAACGATAAACTGGATATTGTAAAGTCCAACGATTCCGATTCCGAGACCGAGCTTTTTAGCGTACTGAAGGATAATGCCCTTTACCTTATCGGATATAGAGAAGGTGGGATAAACACTGATGGAGTCACCGGAGTGGATACCTGTTCTCTCAACAAGCTCCATGATACCGGGAACAAATACATTTCTGCCGTCGCAGATTGCGTCAACCTCAACCTCTTTACCCTGGATATACTTGTCAACAAGTACAGGCTTGTCCTCATCTATTTCAACGGCTGTCTTGAGATAGTGGCGGAGCTGTTCTTCATTTGCTACGATCTGCATTGCACGTCCACCAAGCACAAAGCTGGGACGAACAAGAACAGGATAACCGATCTCCGCAGCTGCTGCAATACCGTCCTCAAGCTTTGTTACAGCCTTACCCTTTGCGCGAGGGATATTCAGCTCGTTCAGCAGATTCTCGAATGCGTTGCGGTCTTCTGCTCTGTCGATTGCTTCACAGTCTGTACCAATGATCTTTACACCCTGGTCGTGGAGAGGCTGTGCAAGATTGATTGCAGTCTGACCACCGAGAGTAGCGATAACGCCCTCAGGCTTCTCAAACTCAATGATGTTCATTACATCTTCGGGTGTGAGAGGCTCAAAGTACAGCTTATCTGCTGTTGTATAGTCTGTGGATACTGTTTCGGGGTTGTTGTTTATAATGATAGCTTCGTAACCAGCTTTTTTGATGGTCTGAACTGCGTGAACTGTTGAGTAGTCGAATTCAACACCCTGACCGATTCTGATAGGACCTGCGCCAAGCACAATGATCTTCTTCTGCTCGGTAAGGATAGACTTATTCTCTCCGGTGTAAGATGAATAGAAGTAAGGAATATATGCGCCTGTGTGGCAGGTATCAACCATTTTGAATATGGGGAAGATATTGTTTGCTTTACGGAGTGCAAAAACATCTGCCTCGCTCTTCTTCCACATACGCGCGATGTACTTATCGGAGAAGCCCATCTTCTTTGCAGCAAGTAGAGTATCAACATCGTCGACCTTAACGCGAAGCAGCTCTTCCATATCGATGATACGCTTGATTGCTTCAAGGAAGAAGGGTGTGATCTCAGTAATCTTATGGATCTCTTCAACTGTTACACCGTGATAGATAAGCTCTGCGATTGCAAAGAGGTTGTCAGAACGGAATTCACTGATATATTCCTTCAGTTCTTCAACAGACATATTGTCAAACTTGGAGTGGTAAATATGGTTTGCGCCGATCTCAAGCGAACGGATACCCTTGAGAAGTGCTTCTTCAAGGTTGGAACCGATACCCATTACCTCGCCTGTTGCCTTCATCTGTGTACCGAGCTTATTGATTGCAGATGTGAACTTATCGAAGGGGAATCTGGGAAGCTTTGCAATTACATAGTCGAGCTTGGGTTCAAATGCAGCTGTGGTGTTGGCAATCTTGATATCCTCAAGCAGCATACCGAGTGCGATCTTTGCGGTAACTCTTGCAATAGGATAACCGGATGCTTTGGAAGCAAGTGCGGATGAACGGGAAACGCGAGGGTTAACTTCAATCAGATAGTATTCGGATGAATTAGGGTTAAGTGCAAACTGTACGTTACAGCCGCCCTCGATTTTGAGCTCGCGGATGATCTTGATAGCAGAATCATTGAGTATCTTTTCGTCTTCTTTGGAGAGGGTCATAATGGGAGCAACAACCATGGAGTCTCCGGTATGAACGCCGACGGGGTCGATGTTTTCCATACCGCAGATGGTGATTGCATGGTCGCTGGAGTCGCGCATTACTTCGAACTCGATCTCCTTGTATCCCTTAACGCTCTTTTCAACAAGCACCTGATGAACGGGAGAGAGCTTGAATGCATTAAGACCGATCTCTATCAGTTCTTCTTCGTTGTTCGCAAATCCGCCGCCTGTACCGCCGAGAGTGAATGCGGGACGAAGTACAACG
>JAGBGV010000327.1 GCA_017935805.1 Clostridia bacterium
AAGAAAACGCAGGTACAGATCTCGGCAAGCTCTATGCTGACCTTGACGCGGCTTGCAAGGCTGCAGGTGATCTCTGGTGTGCTGAGGGTGAAAAGATCCTCCTCGCATATGCAGGTGTTGAAGCATAACCCAATAAACAAAAGAAAAGCTCTGCTGTGTATTTCTACATGGCAGAGCTTATTGTTTTATCTGTTAGCGTTGATGAATGAGCAAACTACTTTGTACGAGTAGTAGAGGCTTTCACCGCAGGAGAGCTCGCGGCTAAGATCTATAACACCGTTTCTCGCATCAATGAGACCAAGCTCATATACTTCTGAAACAGCGTTCTTTACATTGTTCGATACGATTCCTTTGGTGAAAATTCCGTCATCCTTATAGCTGCGGACATTAATGTAAGTGATCGCATTGAGATAATCCAGGATATCACCAAAGCTTTCTGCGCCGGTACTTGTCATCACATAGTAGTCAGTTCCCTCGATGGCGGTGTAGTAATCGTCTATGGACAATCCCGAACCGTCGAGTCGGATGCTGATGATGTCGTACTCTTTTCGGGAAAGGAATTCGCAATTATCCATCGTGAAGTAGTAATACTGCGGAACTCCAAGCTTAGTGTAGTCGTTTATCATATCTTCTACACTGTAGTCATTTCCTGAAAGAGTAACAACAAGGGCGTATTCGGAATAACCCTCAAGATTTTCCTTTAGATAGTATGCGCTTTCATCCTGACCTGCATAAGCAGACTTAATTATCGTGCGAAGCAGTTTCTCTTCAGCGGGCGTAACACTGGGAGAGATAACATAAAGATAATCTTCATCTTTCAGTGACTCACGGTCTATTCCAAGTCTGTTGCAGAGAGAGGAAACATCATCTCTGGTAAGATCGACCTTTGTGTAAAAGCTGTTCCACATGTCACGGGAGGCTTTGCTGTCTATGCGTTGGAGAATCAGTTCAAACATCGCCTCGGTGTAATAGGGCTCAAACTTTACATCTGCGCCGGCAACTCCTCGGTTATAGCATTTTGAAACGGTATTCCATTCCTTTTGAGAAAGAGTGCGCTTCAGCATCGTCATGTTTTCGGTGGATATCACTTCGGGCAGGATGGGTAGCGTGATATTGTCGTTTGCTGTGTCAGATGATAACAGCTCAACGATGCACAGGTTAATTAATGCACAGCTTTCGACGGAAAGTGCTTGGTCAGAACGAAGAGCATTCAGCTTGATCAGCACATCTTTTTCAACAATTCCGCTGTCCTTTACGATACGCTTGAGATTTTCAAGGCTTCCGTTGCCAATACGACGGGGAAGTGACGGGCCGAAATTCTCACCCAGAATGGTGCATATCTGTTTGAGATAGAATGTAACGGATACATCGGAGGTGAGATGCATAGTGCGTTCACTGTCGCCGGTCAACTTTGAGTAGTTGTCTATGTAATCTGCGTATTCTATATTTTGCGAGACAACCGGATTTGTCAGGCAAATTACAATGATACACAGACAAAGCAAAGCTGATGTGATTCGAGGGATGAGCTTGTTTTCGAGATTTCTCGAAATTGTGCGAAGTCTGTTCTTCAGTTGACGTGAGCCTGACGAGATATGGCATCCGGCATACACATAGCGCTGAGCCTGATCTGAGCTTGAATAGATAAGCTGTGCATATTCTGTGCGGCGGAACTGGCATTCAGAGATGGTGCGGGAGTCGCACATGACCTCAATATCCTCGCGAAGCATATGACGTACGATCCAGATAAGCGGGTTGTACCAAAACAGGCTGGCCACACAGGTGGATAGTATTAGAACAAAATTGTCCCTGTGCTTATAATGGTTAAGTTCATGAGCGAATACCATTGACAGCTCGCGGTCAGAAAGCTCCTCCTGCTCGTGATAAACGACAGTAGGATTAAAGCAACCTACAAGCATCGTGGCGGAGCCGTATTTTAGCGGAGGGATCTTGCTATCGCGAATACCTATTTTTCTCGCTGTGCTTCTGTACACAGAAAGAACTCTTTCGTCGGTACATGGCAGGGTAGAAGACAAAGCGTTTCGCTGTGTTTTTTTGTATATATTTGTATTAGCAATTAATGCGACAGTAACACCGAGAGCATAGACGACCAGTATGGCAATGTTGATATGCTCTGAGATATGTGCTACCTCTGACCTGGTTTTGCCTGAATAAACAGTGTCAGTGACATATTCTCCGACGGTAAGCGGAGTGTCTTCCTCGAGATAAAGCTGATTCTGAAGTCCTGCGTTTGCTTTTTCGCTTTCTTCAGTTACAGTAGGCTGCTGTATCACATAAGGGTTTTCAGTATCTTCTCGCTGTGATATCTCTCTATCAATATCATTTGTCAGCGAGTACATAATATTGCGTCCGGCAGGTATCAGATTGTACACCGATACCGCGCTTTCCGGGAAGATCGGCCAAATGAGGCGTATGAGCAAAATCAGCCACATTATCACGCCGACGCTTGGGGGGATAACCCACTTGAAAAGCTGTTTAACGCATATGAGGATACAAGCAGTAACGGAGGAGAATATTGTTATCTGCATCAGCAGCAGCATCAAATAATCGGGCATGATACCCTCCTAACTTGGGTTCAGCTTGTGTGGATATACTTATGCTAAAATGGGATCAGCTTGCTGGGGATATCTTGCGTGAGATCAGTCCCCGATCTTATCGAGAATGTCGATGATCTCTTTTCTTTCTTTTTCAGTAAGGTGGCAACCTTTAACGAGGGAAGCCATGAGATTGTATGCGTTGTTGTCAAATACTCTTTCGATGAAGGAGTCAACCTCGCACTTGATGCATTCTGATTTAGGAGACTTGGGAGTGTACTTATACACACCTGTAGTCTTATCGATGTTTACAGCGCCCTTTTCAGCCAGACGGATGATAAGAGTTCTGATAGTGGTGTTGCTCCAACCTGTAGGCTCTGCCAGCTTCTGAACGATCTCACCGAGGGTCATACCGCGGTCGTTATCCTCGCAGCCTTCCCAAAGCACCTTCATGATGCTCCATTCAGCCTCAGAGATCTTTACTGTTTTTCTTCTGCCTCTCATTTATATTACTCCTTTTTGGTGAAATTATTGATGTTTCGGTTCAATCGCATACTTGCACATGATGAACACACATACAATAATTATACCCCGAATAGCCACCTGTGTCAATTAACATTTCAAACAATAAATCATAGCGTTTTTTGGGTATAATAGCTTTTTATTTTAGCGCATTACAGCGAGAAAATGTTGAAAAATAATAACAAAAAAGGGAAGCTTTCCGTAGCCTCCCTTTTAACTCAGTATGTCAATAATTGAATGTGAACAGATTTTTGGCTTTACAGTTTCTGCAAATCTTTTCTCTGCGATCTTTGTTTGAACGTACCGCCGCAACAATAACTAAGTAAATGAGTCCACCTCCGAAGAAGAACAGCAAGCAAATACCGATTACCCAGTCTATTGGGCGGATAACAGGACCAATATCCCACTCGCCGATGTGACCGCAATGGGTACATTTGGGTTGCTTGTGGTAGCTTTCGGGGTGTTGACCGTAATTTGGCTGGGCGTAGTTGGGTTGAGCATAATATGGCTGTGGGGCATTGTATTGAGGTGCGGGAGTATACTGAGTAGCTTGCTCAGTTCTCTCCGATGAGTTTGAAACAAGCGCGCATCCGCATCCCGCGCAGAACTTTGCACCATCGTTGTTTTTTTGTCCGCAATTGGTACAGAACATGATATTATTTCCTCCTAAAGTAAATTTCAAAGATATTATAACCTAAAACAGGTTAAAATGTCAATACCCTATTTCAGGTTATCATATAATCATATTACAGTGAATATGTGAAAGAAGGAGTAAAGTGTGTATCCGCGAATTCGTGATCTTCGTGAAGATAGAGACATGAATCAGACGCAGGTAGCAAAATTTCTTGGAATGTCACAGACGGGGTACTCTAAGTATGAGACCGGAGAAAATGACATCCCCACTGCAATACTGATCAAACTGGCACGGCTATACAATACGAGCATTGACTACTTACTTGGTGAGACAAATAATCCAAAACGATACAATTAAAAAAAGGGAAGCTTTCCGTAGCCTCCCTTTTTATTTTTTATGTTTGAAATTATTTCAGCATTTCCTGACCGCCGGTTACGGGAACAGCCTGACCTGTCTCGTACTTCTGGCTGATGATGTAGAGAACTGCCTTTGCAACGTCTTCAATGCGACAGCCGCGTCCGAGGGGAACCTTGGATTCGTAGAACTTACGAACATCTGCAACAGTCTTAGCACCGGGAACCTTACCAGCGTTGAGGTACTGAACGAAGAGTCCCTTCTCAGGGTCAGACCACAGGGGACCGTCCAGGAAGTTGCCGGGGCATACAGCGTTTACCTTGATTCCGAAAGGAGCAAGCTCCATTGCGAAGGACTGTGTAAGGCCGATACCGCCGAACTTGGAGCCTGCATAAGCAAAGTTCTTGTTGGAGCCGGAGAGACCGGACTTGGAGTTGATCTCAATGATGTCAGCCATGTATTCGGGAGCAGCTGCTCTCTGAAGCTTCATAACAGCAGATGCATACTTTGTGCAGAGGAAGTAAGCGGTATAGTTTACAGCAGCAACAAGCTCAAAATTGGACTTTGTCATCTCTTCAAGTGAGCCTGCACGAACGATACCTGCGTTGTTTACGAAAATGTCAAGACCGCCGAATGCGAGAACTGTCTGACGCATCATTGCTTCAACACTTGCTTCGTCGGAAACGTTTGCGCTAACTGCGAGAGTGGGAACACCGTATTCAGCCGCAATCTTATCAGCGGTTGCCTGTGCACCTGCCGCGTTCATATCAGCGATAACAACAGCAGCACCTTCCTTTGCAAGATATTCAGCAACACCTGCGCCGAATCCCTGTGCGCTACCTGTTACGATTGCGATCTTACCTGCGAGAGCCTTTGTTGCGCCGGAAGCAAGGCTAACCTTTGCGCGGTAACTTTCAACTTCCCAGTTAACGATGAAATCAACCATCGCGGGAGCCATGTGACGAACGCCGCCGAAGTTTTCTGCAAGAATGGTGATGCTCATGCAGTCTTCCCAAACAGCAATAGCGGTGTCAACTTCCTTCATATTTGCGCCGATAGCAAACATACCGATGCCCTTTGCAAATACGATCTTGGGCATGAATCCGCGGCGAGCAGTCAGCTCATCAAATGCCGCCTTGATACCTGCGGGAGTGAAGTCCTCAAGGAAGAGGGGCTCAGCCTTACAGTAAACGATATGGTCGGGAGAGAGAGACTGACGGAGCACTTCAAATGCTTCAGCAGATTCAGCAAACTTCAGTACAGTCTTGTTAGCAACAAACTTCACGGTTGCGTTGCCTTCTGCATTATAGAGCATACGAAGAACGGGAGCGATCTTTGCAGCAGTAGCTGTGTCGGTGTCGCACGCTGTGAAGTCGGGCTTCACTGTCAGCTTTGCGTTGATTGCATTCATTATGGAAGAGACGAGGGAGTTGAGTTCCTTTACGCTGTCAGCTGCGAAGAAGATGCCGTGATTCTGAAGGAAGAGTACGTTTGCATCCTTACCGCTCTTTGCCTTGTAGTCAGCAAGGTTCTTTTTGCAGTTTGCAGCCAGAATGTAGCCGGGCTCACATTCGTCAACCCAAACAGCGTCGGGGAACATCTCGCCAACCAGTGCCTGACCGTTTACGGAGCATGTGATAGCGTTAACCTTTGTGGGGTGAACATGAAGAACGTAATTCTGGGGGAAGAGATCGTGAAGAAGAGTCTCGACGGAGGGACGCTTTGCTTCTTCACCGGGGCACTTTGCAGCCATCATGTCGGAAAGCACCTGTGCTTCGCGTTCTGCTGTGTCAGCGGAGTAGGTCTTTTCCCAAATAGCACTGAGAGCTGCGCGATTCATCTTCACAAAGCCTTCTTCTGTGATGGTCTTGAGGGAAGTGCCGCTTCCTTTTACATAGAGGTTTGTCTTGTTCTTGTAGGAGGTGTTTCCGCCGCCTGCGAGAACGAAACCGGCCATAGCGCCGTATTTGTTAGAGAATTTTACAAGAGTGCTGATGCTCATATGTATATCCTTTCAATTGAAGTATTATTTTCGTTTTACGCTTCGTAGCCGCCGAGAGTAGAGTAGATCTCAATACGCTCTGCAAGTGTGGGATGTGCTGCCTTTGTTTCGTCGGAGAACATGGAGCGGGTCGCATCCTCACTTGCGGCGATCTCATGACCGATGAGGGAATATGTCGCTACGCGAAGATGTGCGTATGCGGGATCTGCAAGTGCCTGGCAAATGAAGGACTGACGGGGGGAGTTGATGTCCTCACCGGAGATCTCGTAGAGTCCGTTTTCAGCGCACAGTCTCATGATTCGTGCAAGCTGTTCCTTGGTGTTGCGGGAGGGCATGTATGTAACAGCAGAGAAGCCGCAGTCCTTGAGAGTCTCAAACAACTCGTCAATGTAGTCGTCCTCGAACTTCTGTGCCTTTTTGTCCCCTGTGGGGGATTCGCCAACGTCACCGAGATAAGCATATGCGGAGATCGCTCCAAGCTCTTTTGCAAGCGCGGTGAATTCGCGGATGTTAATAAGCTCGTCCGTTGCATCAACGTAGAACTTTTCAACGAGATGACCCTTCAGCACGCCGAGAATGTCAAATTCGTAGAAGTTGTCGGGTGCGGTGATGAGCTTTTCTCTGGTTTTTTCGGGCATCTTCACGCCGCAGAGCTTATCAATGAAGTCGCAAGCCTCGTTTCTGTCGGGATAGCGTGAGGTGATCTTCTTTGTAAGTCCGTAGCAGATGTGACGCTCTGTTACGCTACCACCCTCGTGTGCCATGGAGAGGGGATATACGTCTGTATCGAAATCAAGAACTATACCTGCGTCGCGGGTAAGCTCGGTAATCTTTTCGCACATTTTGCGGTTGCGGATATTGCGCTTTTCGCGGAGCTTTGCAAGAACAGCCTCAGCCTTGTCGATATTCTGGTGAGGAATACCGTGCATAGCCAGATAAGCGCAGGACTTCTGGTCAGGATTGTTGATCTTTTTGCCGAGGAGAGGAGTGCCCTCCACATTTGCTCTGCACTCAAATCCGCAGGTGATGGGCATACCCATGATTTCGCCTGCCTTGATGAACTCACGGAGTCCGCCAACGCTGTCGTGGTCCATGATGCCTGCAGTACGGAGACCAGCCTTCCAAGCATAGAAAACTGCGGATGTGGGGGTGTAGGGAGAGAAGGAGTAGCTTGTGTGGATGTGATTGTTTACGAAGATCGTTCTCTCGGGAGTTTCGATTTCGCCCATGTCGATGAGCTTTTTGATCTCGGCGAGAGCAGAAAGCCTGTCATCTGCCGATATGTCGGTGCGACTGATGGTTTGGAGAAGTTCTGATTTTTTCATAGTATCACCTCATGTTAATTATTTTTATCGTGTTTTATGATTTTTGCCATTCCCTCCGGGGCTTTGCCATAGAGGAAACGGTATGTGCTTTCGTATTTTTCAGCCTTTGTCTTGGCGTCTGCTGAATCAAAAGAGAAGCTCTTTCTTCTGACTGCCCGGAGCATGACGTTTTTCGGTGTATCCTCAGGGTCAATGAGCTCGGTTGCGTCAGTTTTGTAGCCCTCTGCCTCCAGCTTGAGAAGTCGGAGAGCATCAGTTGCCGCATCACACAGCTTTTGCTTCAGTATGGGACGGCTTGCAATAAAATCAAGGGTAGGACAGTCCATCCCGTGCATCATCTGATGATGGCAGCAGGGGGTAGAGAGAATCATGTC
>JAGBGV010000029.1 GCA_017935805.1 Clostridia bacterium
AAGGGGACCGAGTCTGCCGATATACATAGTCAGCATTATCAAAATCTTCGACGGTGATGACAAAACGGGAGTTATTCCCATAGTAAGACCTACCGTGCCGATGGCGGAGAAGCACTCAAACATCACATCCCGCAGGGGAAGCTGTGGCTCGAGGGCTGCAATTGCTCCGATCATCACAGCAGTCCAAGAAAAGCCCAGCGAGATAATAACGAACGCCCGCTGCATAATATCTCCGGGGATACGCTTGCCGAATGCACGAGCCTCGCGTCCCGTTGAGTGGGAGAGGAGTGACTTTATCAGCGCAAAGAAGGTGGTAGTCTTCATACCGCCGCCGGTGGATCCGGGAGACGCGCCGATGAACATAAACAGGCACATCACGAGAATACCTGCGTTTGAAAATCCGGAATAAGGGAATGTGGCAAAGCCGGCAGTTCTTGCGGTAACGCTTGAGAAGAATGCGCCCAGCCAAGTTATGCCCTCGCCCTCGGTGAGCTTGATGAGCAGAGTGCCTGAAACAAGCAGAACAGCGGTCATTGTGAGTACTATCTTCGAATGAAGCGAAAATCTCTCGCCGCGCTTGTGGAAGATCAGCTCACGGATCACGAAGAAGCCAAGTCCGCCAAGAATTATCATAAGGCAGGTAACGAGATTGAAGTAAACGTCGTGTGTATAAACGCCGATGCTGTTGCCGTTTCCGAGAATATCAAAGCCCGCGTTGTTGAATGCGGAGATCGAGTGGAAAACGGACATCCACGCAGCCCGTCCAAGAGAATAGTCGCGGCTGAAGGAGATAAAATACAGTATCGCGCCGCAAAGCTCAATTGTCACGTCCAGTATTAGCACCGCGCGGATAAGAGGCTTTATTCCGTTCCATGTAGGATAGTTGAGTGCCTCTTTAACGAGGGTGTTCTCCCGCTGATTGAGCCTGCCTCCAAGGAGAGCGATAAGTCCGGCGCCGAGAGTGGTGATACCAAGTCCGCCGATCTGGATAAGAAGGATTATTACGACCTGACCGAATGCGGAATAAGCCACTCCGGTCTCAAGAGTCACAAGGCCTGTCACGCACACCGCACTGACTGAAGTGAACAGCGCGTCAAGATAGGTGACATTTCCGTTGCCGCTGTGTGACACAGGCAAGGACAGGAGTATGGATCCTGCGAATATTACCGCAAGAAAACCTATGGCAATAATTCTGCCGGGCGATAGCTTTTTGCGTTTTTGCATGATATCCTCCTTTTTGAGTTATGAGTTATGAGTTATGAGTTATGATTCAACTACGTTGAAGTTATGATTTCCCTTCGGGAAAGTTGTTTCAAGCGAAGTTATCATTAATCATTTTTCATTTTTCTGTTTCAAAGTTGTTACTGAAGAGACCAGCATTCTGCGAATAGAGATGCAATTCTGTCTAAATAATTCAAAATCAGAATCAGAAAGGCCGCCAATATCATGAAGCAGTTCAATCCAATAATCGCATTCATTGCACTCTTTGAGAGCTATTTCAAATTTCGATATAAAATCTTTTGTCCCCTGGGCGTACTGTGCTTCGTGAATGTTTGCTCCTACAGATGTTCCAGAACGTAAAAGCTGATTAACAAGCGCGCTTTCAATTCTATTTAGCTTTAGTTTTCTGCAAAGAAAAACTATATCTTTGGCAAACTCTTTCGATTTGTCTCTTAACACACTGTCTGACATATAATCCTCCGGTAATCAGTTATGAGTTATGGGTTATGATTCAACTGCGTTGAAGTTATGATTTCCCTTCGGGAAAGTTGTCTGATAAACTACGCGAAGCGTATCATAACACGCGAAGCGTTCATAACTTGGTGCAGCCAATCATAACTCATAACTGCATCATTCTCTCTGCCGCGGACATTATAGCCAGTCTTGCGCTTTCGTATGTGAGTCCGCCCTGCATGAAGGCAGTATACGGCGGGCGCATAGGACCGTCAGCGGACAGCTCAATGGAGGAGCCGCCTGTAAACGCACCTGCCGCCATGATGACGGGGTCAGCGTAGCCGGGCATTTCCCATGCTTCGGGAACAACGTGTGCGTCAATGGGTGAGGCTGACTGAATACCGAGACAGAATGCGTTAAGTCCGGCAGGTGTGGCACATTCCACAGTCTGAACGATGTCGGCACGTCTTTCGGTCCCGCGAGGAGAGACCTTGTAGCCCAGATATTCGAACATATATGCCGCAAGATGGGCAGTCTTCATAGCCTGTGCAACGGTGTGAGGCGCGTAGAACAGTCCCTTTATCAGATTGCGGTTCTGACCGAGAGATGCGCCAACGTCAAGACCGACGCCGGGACAGGACAGACGGTTTCCGCAAAGTCTTACTGCTTCTTTTTCACCAACG
>JAGBGV010000328.1 GCA_017935805.1 Clostridia bacterium
AAATTGAAAAGTGTATGATGCTGTGCCTTGATATTCCTACTGACAATCTTGATATGCTGACATTCAGCGGTGCACATTGCTGCGAGAGACTATGCTCAAGAGATCATATTGCACCCGGCAACCGCAGCATTTTCAGTCGCAGAGGCGCATCCAGCCATCACTATAACCCATTCTTTATGCTGTGCGATCCAAAGACAACAGAAGAAAAGGGCGCGGCATACGGCTTCAATCTGGTATATAGCGGAAGCTTCCTCTGTGAGGTTGAGACAGAGCAGACCGGCACTACCCGTGTTCTGAGCGGTCTCGGTTCTGACAATTTCAGCTATCTTCTTCTGCCCGGTGAGACATTTGCATCCCCTGAGGCAGTGATGTCATACAGTGAACGCGGTCTTGGACAGGTTTCACGAAATATGCACAAGTTCACAAGAAACCACATTCTTCCGAAGGACAGATTTGAAAAACGTCCTGTAGTGCTCAATTCCTGGGAAGCGTTCTGGTTTGACATTGACGAGGACGTTATGACTCGCTTTGCGGCAGAAGCGGCTAAGGTCGGCATGGATATGGTAGTTATGGATGACGGTTGGTTTGGAAACAGAATCGACGATCACCGCGGACTTGGCGACTGGTGGCCTAATCCGGAAAGATTCAAAAACGGACTTGGCTCATTTATTGAAAACGTAAAAAAGAGCGGCGTGAAGTTCGGTATCTGGATTGAACCTGAAATGATAAATCCCGACTCTAAGTTGTTCGCAGAACATCCCGAATGGGTAATTAAAGCTCCCGGAAGAGAACTGCTTCTCTCACGTACACAGGCTGTGCTTGATATGGCAAATCCCGAGGTGGTAGAGTATCTCAAGAACTCCTTTGAGGAGACCTTCGGTTCGCTTCCCATAGACTACTTCAAATGGGATATGAACCGTCATCTTTCCGAGGTATATTCCCCCACACTTCCTCCCGAAAGGCAGGGCGAGGTAAGCTTCAGATACATGAAGGGCGTGTACGAGCTTATTCGTTGGTTTAACGATCGTTTCCCGAACGCAATGATTGAGACCTGCAGCGGTGGAGGAGGACGTTATGACCTTGGCATGATGAAGTATTCCACACAGATCTGGACAAGTGACAACACATATCCTACAGCTCGCACCCTCATCCAGTACGGAAGCACATTCGGATATCCTGCGACCACGATGAGCTGTCACGTTGCAAATCACGGTGACTCCGTAGAAGATCCGAGTCAGCTTGATTATGGCTATCGCGTAGCATTGAACGGTCCTCTCGGATACGAATTTGACATCCTCAAGGTGAGCGACGACGCAAAAGCCGCTATCGGCAAGCAGATCGCGGAGTACAGAGAATACGAAAGCCTCATTCTTCGCGGGGACTTCTACCGCTTGCAGGATCCAATAAAAGACGGACGCTACACATACTACTTTGTAAACGAAGACAATTCAGAAATACTTCTCACATATATTCAGAACGGCGGTGACAAGAGAGAAACCGTAAACAAGCTGAAGATAAGCCGCGCAGAGCTGCACAGTACATACCGCGACACTATCGGTGGCGGTGTGTACACAGGTGAAGAGCTGCGCCGAGGATTTGAGGTGAAGAGCTTCAAGGAAGGCAATCGCGCCAAGATGTTCCGCTTCGTGAAGGAATGAGCCCTGTTTTGGAGCATACCGTAATAATAGTAAAATTTTATAAAAACATTTCGGAGGGATATATGAAAAAAATTTTAGCAGTACTTATTACTCTTGCAATGCTTGTTACACTTACAGCTTGCGGAGAGGATGAAGAGAAGGGCGATAATGGCAAAAAGTACACCGATTACGAGAAACTCATCGAGGATGTAATGGAAGCATTCGAGGACGGAGACGAGGACGTGATCGAGGGAATGATTACCGACCTTATGCAGGATCATTATAAGGCTGAGATCGCCGAGTATGTCATTGATGACTACGAGGATACCTACGACGGATATAAGGTCCGCGGCTGGGAGATCTTCGAAGTGGATGACGATGAGGATATGCTTGAGGAGCTCATTGAGGATATAGAAGACGAGCTGGATAATTTCAATGAAATGCTTGATAACGGAGAGATAGATCGCGACGATCTGGATGATTACGGAATTAACTTGAATTTCAAGCCTTCAAAATACAAGAAATATATTGTGGCTGAAATCAAGGTAGAGCTCAAGGATGAGGACGGCGATGACTACGTTTCCTACATTGACTTTGACATTGTTAAGGAAGGCTCTGAGTGGAGGCTTTGCGATGCATTTATCAGCTCTCCCGCATACGATGTACATTAAGGCGAAAAAAGCACTCTTCATGGGTGCTTTTCTTTTGCTCGGCTATTGATTTATGGTCTGTACTTTGATATAATATCAAACGAAAAATTAATTTCAGGAGAACATACGATGAAAATATTTCTCTCAATACTTCTCGCGCTTGCAATGCTTCTGTCTCTTGTTGCCTGCGGAGATGGCGGCAAAGAGAGCAAAGGCAACACCTACAGGGATGTTGTCGAGGAAGCAATGAAAGCACTTGAGGAGAGGTCAGAAGAAAAGTTTGCAAAGCTGATATCTGATGCATTAACAGAGGAATATGCTGAGATTCTGGCTGAAGACTGTGTAGATGAGTTCGAGTATTATGAGATCAAAAAGATGAAAGGCTGGGAGATCAGCGATAATTACGAATACGACGAGTATGATCTTGAGAAATACGTTAATGAACTCGAAGAGTCGTTTGATGGACTGCGGGAAGTTTATGACGAAGACGACATCGAGGATATGGGTATCAACAATAATTACAAGGTATCAAACATCAAGGGCTATGTTGAACTTGAGATAACCGCAGAGGTGGAGGATGAGAACGGCGACAAATACGAGCGTCTGTTCGAATTCGAGCTTGTCAAGGAGGGCTCAACCTGGAAGATAATCAATATGTATATTTATTGATTTCAAATAAAACAAAGCCACTCGTTTTTTACGGGTGGTTTTTTGTTTTCGTTGTGATTGCTATTGATTTTTCTGTCTGTTTCTGCTATACTAACAAAAAAATTTCAGGAGAACCTACAATGAAAAAATTTCTCTCAATACTTCTTGCGCTTGCAATGCTTCTGTCTCTTGTTGCCTGCGGTAATGACGGTGACAGCAAGGATGACGGCGACAAAAAGGATAACGTCAGCATCTTTGGCGAAAACGACAACGACAAGGATGAAGGCAACAAAGATGACGAAAAGAAGCCCGTCGTAAACGAAGACGGCAGCCTCAATCTTGACGAGCCGCTTGTGCTTGTTAAGTCCTCTGTAAATGATAACGTGTACAGCAAATTCATTTACGACGAAAACGGCAAGATTACAAACGAGCTTACTTTCCACAGGGGTGAGCAGTCCAATGATTATGTTTATACATACGAGGATATGGGCGACGGAACAACCAGAGTTCGCAAGATGAACATGGTTGACGGTGGATTTGGCTACGAATACATCTACGATGCATACGGAATGTGTGTAAGCGAAAAACGCTATTTTTCAAGCAGCTCGGACCCTGAGAAGATGTTCTCCGAAAGCAGACTTGAAGCTGTGAGAGAATATACCTACGATGCTACAGGCAAGATCCTTTCTTACACTTATGCAGGCAAGGATGGCATTGCTGTTGAGCTTATTACTTACTCATACGACGAAAACGGACGCTTCATTGGTGTTTCTACTACTAATATAGAGTCAGGTGAGATTCTCACAAGCGACACATATACACGCGATGAAAACGGTGATATTATAGGCAGAGTTCGCGTGAACGGGTCCGATACATACGAGCTGGAATTCAAGCCTGAAACAGTATCCTACATGGGAAAGATTGAATCAAAGCAATTGATCGAGGTTGAACGAGGCGGCAAGGCTTATCAGATCATGTATAACTATGACGAAAACGGTGAGCTCAACAATGTCAGCATCACTGACAAGCAGAATCTCGGCTTCTATCCTCCGGAGATGTTCCTTGCAGAAGGAGCACTGATGCGTAACTGCGAGACAACAGACTGCGTATTCAAGCCCCTTTCCGTTGCACTTGCTGAGCAGGCAGAATAATTTTGCATAACAAAAGACGGTAGCGAAAAACTACCGTCTTGTTTGTATATCGAAAACCACGCGTTAGACGGGTGGTTCAGTGAAGGCTTTGCCGATGAGGAGAAAAAACGAGCAAATG
>JAGBGV010000329.1 GCA_017935805.1 Clostridia bacterium
CGGGCTCGTTGGTATTCTGCTCGGCCTGATTTGGATAAGCTGTAAGGCAAGGGCGTGCAATTCAGGTCTGTGCCTGAAATCTTTTTCGCTTGTTATGGCAGTCTATCTCCTTATGCTATCTTGGTACGCAGTTTTCTTTTGTACAAGACTTTTGCTGTTTGCCGTTGTTCTTCTGGTAATATCAATAATACTGTGCTTTATAGTTTTTGTAACGATGCGTAAAACATTGCTGCTTATTTCGGCAGTGACTGTAATTATTGAGATAATTCAGATATATTTCGTGTGGTTCAGCTTTAATGCGTACAGATAATTGAGTGTTGAAAAATGTCGAATATCGTGGTAGAATATAGCAAATACGTTTTACTGCGGTGTGACATGAACATATTTCAAAAGATAATTGATATTTTGCTGCCACCTAATTGCAAGATTTGTGGGAATTCTTCCAAAAGCGGAGACGAGCTGTGCACGGACTGCCATGAATTGTTCGTCCGTGAGGCATTTCTTCGTTGTCCGAGATGCGAAAGAGCGGCAGATAAGTGCCTTTGCAGCTCGGGATTCGCAAAGCATATTAAGACGGAGATTTGCGGCAAACGCTATTCTGTATTAACATTTTACAATAAGAATGTAAGTGACAGAATAACCGAAAAAATGATATTCAGGCTAAAAGACAGGTGTGATTTCTCCGGATTTTTTGCTAAAGAACTTGCAAGAAACGTGGCAACGCTTTTTGAGAAAGAAAACGAAGACTTATCTGAATGGACTGTGACATATATTCCGAGATCAATCGGCAAATTCAGCGAAAAGGGATTTGATCAAGGCGAAGAGGTGGCAAAGAGACTTGCAAAGCTGCTTAAAGTAAAATTTCAGAAGACGTTTGTACGAACTTGTTCGGGCACTGTTCAGAAATCTCTCAACGCAGGCGACAGAAAAACAAATGCAGAAGAATCTATTATTCCGATTCGCAAAAAGATTGATGGCGACAAGTACATCCTGTTTGACGATATCATTACAACGGGTGCGACTATGGAAACAGCGATAAAGCATCTGTACTTCTGCGGTGCTGAAGCGGTGTTTCCAATAGCAATAGCAAAAAACTTGCCAAAACAATAAAAATTCGATTAATACGTATAAAATAACTCCTGTCGGGAAACAATAGGTCATTACGATCTATATTTCGATAGGAGTTTTATTTATGAAATATCTTGTGTCATTCGCCGCATCAGTGCTTGTCGCTACAATAATTCTTTCTGTTATGCCTGTTTACGGTGAGACAGAGATCTACAATGACGTGCTTCGACTTCATGTTATTGCGGAGTCTGACTCCGAAGAAGATCAAGCGCTTAAACTAAAGGTGCGTGATGCCGTGCTTGAATGTGTCAGCGCGAGTATCAGTGAATGTGAGACTTATGAAGATGCTTATGAGGTAATCGACAGTATGCGGGATGAAATCATTATTGCCGCCGAAAAATGTGTAGAGGAAAACGGAGAAAACTGCACAGTATCTTTGGCGCTTGGCAGGGAGAAATATCCAAGACGAGACTATGACGGAACAGTACTTCCCGCAGGTGTATATAATTCATTGCGAATTACTCTCGGCGAAGGAGAGGGGAAAAATTGGTGGTGTGTACTGTTTCCAACATTCTGCATGGGATTTGCCCGGAAAAGCGAACAGAGTGAGGAATACGTTGCCACAGGATTCACTCCCCAGGAATACAGAATGATAACAGGCGAGAGCGGAGAGGTGAGGGTCCGTTTCAAAATTCTCGAAATGCTGTCTGAGGTCCTTGGGTTCAAATATTAATATCAAATATTCCTTGCAATGAAGGCGTGCTTGTTGTATAATTAGGTATATCAATCACAGGAGGCCGCCATGACATCATTTGTTATTAAGATCATTGCCGCCATCACAATGTTTATAGATCACATGGGGCTGATGCTTTTTCCCCATGAGGATATTTTTCGCATCATAGGCAGACTTGCATTTCCGATATATGCTTATTGTATTGCTGAAGGATTCCGTTATACGAGAAACCGTCTGAAGTATTTTTTACAGATTTTCATCCTTGGCGCGCTTTGCCAGATCGTTTATACAATAGTTGACGGCGTTCTGTATCTCGGAATACTCATCACTTTCTCTATTTCTCTTGTCATTATGTATTTTGCAGACTGTGTTAAGACTGCCTTTGACGACAGAGAGAGTCATCTTTTCACGGTGGCAGGCAAGTTGTTTGGCACTAAGTTATCCAATAAGTCAGACAGGATCATATCTGTGACTCTTTGTGCGATATCAGTATCTGCAGCGTTTGTCCTCACAAGATTTATTGCGGTAGATTACGGATTTATCGGAATACTTCTTCCGGTTTTTGCCTCGTTTTTCGAGGATAAACCACGGAGAATGATTGCTTTTTCCGCTTGCCTTGTTGCGTTATGCATTGAATCCACCTCACAGAGCAATCTTATCCAGTATTGGAGCTTGCTTGCCGTGCCGATTCTTGCGGCATATAATGGTAAGCGGGGTAAATATCGCCTCAAATACTTCTTCTATATCTTCTATCCTGCACATCTTGTGCTCCTGTACGCTATCGATTATTTAATTTGATGAGGTAAATTATGCTTGAATATGTATTTTTCGACCTTGACGGAACGCTGACTGATCCCGCTCTCGGTATAACAAACTGTATAATGTACGCACTTGACAAAATGGGCAGAGAGATACCGCCGAGAGAATCTCTGTATTGCTTTATCGGACCGCCGCTTCTTTATGCATTTCAGAAATACTTCGGCATGACTGAAGACGAGGCGCGCGAGGCAATACGACTTTACAGAGAACGGTTCAGCACAGTTGGGCTGTTTGAGAATACACCATACGACGGAATTGTCGATGCACTCAGGCAAACAAGAGACATGGGCAAAAAGCTCTGTGTTGCAACATCAAAGCCCGAGGAGTTCGCCGTGCGTATTCTTGAGCATTTTGACCTCGCACAATATTTTGATATGATCTGCGGCGCATCAATGGACGAAAACAGATCAACAAAGGACGCGGTCATTCGGTATGCGCTTGATAAGACAGGTTGCGCTCCCCGGAATGTACTTATGATCGGTGACAGACATCACGATATTGACGGTGCGGCTGTGCACGGTATCGACGCAATGGGTGTTCTTTGGGGATACGGATCGAGAAAAGAATTCGAAGCATCGGGAGCGAAGTACATTGTGTCCGACATGGACGAAATGCTTAGAATAATTGATAGTATAAAATAAAAAAATGATCCTTCGGTGAAATATCCGGGGGATCTTTTTGCATATATATCTTAATGATATCAGTGTCAACGCAGTTTGTTGTGTGAGGTGAACATGAACAAAATTACAGTTGGAAAAACAAGAAAGAGCAATGTAGCGGTTACTTCAGATCATCACAGGGAGGGAAATTTTCTTTTTGCTGTCGGAATAGTTGTTATGTGCATAATGATTGCTTTACCGATGAGGAATACTAACAAAACTAATAGCTATAAGATGTCAGATGCGACACCTGTAATGAGCAGCGGAGTTATGAATATTGAGAGGGAAGAGCTGTCTAAGCCGGATAAGGTCACTTCAGCCGAAGATAAATGGTCGATATATGATTATATTGGGGAGATGTTCGCTGATCTGATTTTTGGAGACCGTTAATTTGACAGAGGTTTTACAGTTTGTAATAGCTTTTATAATTCATGAAAGCGGACATTTCATAAGCGCAGGTCTTCTTGGAGTGCCACTTGTCTCATTTACTCCTGTGTCGATAGGTGCTGTTATGTCTTTCGATTTTTCGAATAAGAGCTACATAAGCGAAGCCATCGTTCACGCAAGCGGGTCCGCGCTCGGTATTGCGTTCGCATTATTGTCATTTTTTATCATCGGCGAAAGAGCAACATATTTTCTCGGAATCTCAATAACGCTGTCTGCAATTAATCTGCTGCCTATAATTGGGTTCGACGGAGGCGGAATAACCAAATGCTTGCTGTCACGATTATTCCTGCCGGATACTGCATGGAGGATATGTAAGGCGATCTCAATAATAAGTATCGTAATTCTCTGGACTGCGGTGCTTTGGATAGAACTGCGTACCGACGGAAACATGGCTCTCATGGTGTTCATTCTATCGCTTCTTGTCGGAATGTTGAAATAAAAAACCGGGGAAGTACCCCGGAATTTTATTTTTCACTGTTATTCTTACCGTAGTTTTTGTTCCTGCGCTTCACAGCCTCGGTGAGAAGATATTCGATCTGCCCGTTTATTGATCTAAAATCATCCTCCGCCCATCTTGCAAGCTCATCAAATAATGATTTACTCAGCCGCAGAGGAACCTGTTTCTTTTCCTTGTCCGCCATATCAATATATAGATCCTGTGTTTACGATAGGCTGAGCATCGCGGTTTCCGCAGAGAACTACGAGGAGGTTAGCAACCATCTGTGCCTTGCGTTCATCGTCAAGATTGCAGATATTGTCTTCGCTGATCTTCTGAAGAGCCATCTCAACCATACCAACTGCACCGTCAACGATCATCTTGCGTGCATCAATAATTGCAGATGCCTGCTGGCGCTGAAGCATAGCCGCTGCGATCTCAGGAGCATATGCAAGATAAGTGATACGTGCTTCTACGATCTCAAGACCGGCAAACTGAACTCTCTCCTGTATCTCGTCGCGAATACGGGATGCAACGATCTCGCTGGAACCGCGGAGACTGCCCTCATCTGCCACGCCGTCACCTGTTGTGTCAACATTGGGAGCAACGTCATAAGGATAAATACGAACGATCTCACGAAGTGCGGTGTCACACTGGAGGGAAAGGTATTCCTTATAGTTGTCGACATTGAAAACAGCCTTTGCTGTGTCAACAACACGCCACATTACAGCGATTCCGATCTCGATAGGATTACCGAGGCAGTCATTTATCTTTTGTCTGTTGTTGTTCAGAGTCATAACCTTGAGAGAGATCTTATTGTTGATGGTCTGAGCAGTTGCTGCCTGACCGGGAACTGTGGGAAGTGTGCCGACCTTTACGTCACCGCTCTGATTGAGCTTTGTTTTTGCGGCGGGATTGACGGAAGTTGAAAAGGGATTAACGTAGAAGAAGCCTTCGCTCTTGACTGTGCCGATGTATTTACCGAACAGGGTGAGTACAAGAGCTTCATTGGGTCGAATGACCTTGAGACCGAGCCACCAGAACCAGCCAAAGCAAACGTAAATAAGAGAAATTGCGAAAATGGCAATGTAAAGTGGACCTTCGCCTCTATCCATACCTTCACCGCCGATTACAAGAAGAACAATCGATGCTAAATATGCAATGATGGAAGTAATAAGCACGAACCATCCGTTTTTGGGAGTCAGTACTTTTTCAGATACTGCTGAGTTGCTTTTTGTCATAATACTATTTCCTTTCGTGATGCAAAATGATATCAAAATGATATTACACTATCATTATACTAATTTGTGATTACATTGTCAATAGCAAAGTTGATTTTTTAATGAAATTTTTTCTTTTGTATTGACGGATGTAACTTTCAAGTATATAATATACTTGTGTGTCAATTTTTGAGAAAAGTAAACTTGACTTAGTCAGGTTGACGGAGGTGAAAATATGGGACCCGGAGGCGGATTCAGAGACCGCGAAAGAATGCAGGAGAAGCTCAAGGAGCCAAAGCCACAGTCTATTAAGGAAGTGCCAGGATATATATACAGAGTAGTTACGAAATTCTTCCACAGACTGTTTTATATCTATAAGCTCGTATGGGAAACGAAGCCGTGGATTCTGTTGTTTATGGTGTTCATGTCTGTGTGGAACGGTGTTTCTCCGGTCATAAGCCAGTTTATCGGCGCTGCATTACTTAACTCTTTGCAGGATGCTTATACTTCTGTTGTCACCGGCGGAGAGAATATGTTTGATACAGTTGTAGGACTGCTGGTTCTTCAGTTTGGCTTTAACTTTGCATCCAGCACTATAAGCCGTGTAGGCAATATCATCAATAACATTTCCAGCGAGCTTGTTGTTAACCACATCAATCTCAAGATAATGTACAAGGCTAAAGAGGTTGACCTCGCAAGCTTTGACGATCCTGAATTCTACGCGAGATTTGAGAATGCAAAGCGCGAAGCAAGTATGCGTCCGCTTAATATCCTCAACAATAACTTCAATATAGTAAGTACAGTTATCAGTATGGCAGGATATCTCGCAATACTCTGGGCTGTTGTGCCGTTGTTCCCTATACTGATAATCATATTCAGCCTGCCAACTGCGATAATAAACTTTACATATCGAAAGAAGAGCTTCTGGTATATGCGCCATCACTCGAAGGAGCGCCGCCAGATGAACTACTACTCTGATGTCATGACCAACAAGGACATGGTTAAGGAAGTTCGTGTTTTCAATCTGCATGAAACCTTTATCGGCAGATACCGCGATACATTCAAGGTTTACTTCAAAGGTCTGCGTAAGCTCTTTGTGGGCGAAGGTCTTTGGAATATCGGTGTCAACCTGTTTGGTACAACTGTCAACTGTATCATGTTCCTTCTAATTGCAAAGGGTGTTGCTGACGGCAGCTACAAGATAGGTGACTATCAGCTTTATATCGGCGCGCTTATGTCAATAGCCGGCTGCGTTGGTTCACTTATCAGCAGTACGGGATCTATCTACGAAGGCACCTTGTTCATTGACAACCTTATCAAGTTTATGAATGAAAAGCGTCATATCATCTCAAGTCTGCCTCAACCGAGAAAGGTACAGCATCATACCGGACATACAATTGAGTTCCGTCATGTATCATTTGCTTATCCCGGCACAGAGCGAAACGTGCTTAACGATGTTAACTTTGTGCTTGATCCGGGCGATACCTGCGTGCTTGTAGGTCTCAACGGTGCAGGTAAAACAACTCTTATCAAGCTTCTGACACGTCTTTACGATCCAACCGAGGGTGAGATAATTCTCGACGGACACAATATAAAGGAATATGATACTGATGATCTTTACTCTCTCTTCGGTATCATCTTCCAGGACTTCGGTAAGTACGCAGTTGATGTAAGTGAGAATATCAAGTTTGGTGAGATCGAGCGTAACGGTACACATGAGGACGTTGTTGAAGCGGCAGAGCAGTCAACTGCGGATCAGTTCATCAAAAATCTCCCGAGCGGATACAGCACACCGCTTATGCGTTATTTTGAGGATGACGGTATTGAGCTGTCAATCGGTCAGTGGCAGAAGTTGTCCATTGCGAGAGCATTCTACAGCGACTCAGATATCATGATCTTGGACGAGCCCACAGCCAGCCTTGATGCGATTGCAGAACAGGAGATATACAATCAGTTTGACGAGCTCCGCAAGGACAAGACAACTATTTTCGTTTCGCACCGTCTCTCGAGTGCTACAGTTGCTAATAAGATAATCGTAATCAACAACGGTACAATTGAGGAGCTTGGTGATCACGCAGAGCTTATGAAGAAGCACGGCGTATATTACGAGCTGTTCACCACACAGGCCAAGCGCTATATTACTCCTATTGACGGTATGTCAGCAGAGCAGTTTATGATGGGCAGCGAGGAGTCTGAAAAGCTTCAGCGAGGAGAGGGAAGACCTCCGATGCCCCCTCACGGCAGATAAAATCAATAAAATAAACGGTGTTCAACTTTGAGCACCGTTTTTCTTATGTTAATTTGTGCAATTCGACTTCAAAATTTTTGTGATAAGCGATTGATGCAGAATAATCATCGCTGATTGGTAAATTAATATCCTTAATAAACACATCTTCGCCCGAAAAATTTACGATATCACTTCGGCTGTCAAAGGTAGCAAACTTTCCGTCAATACCGATTCCAAACAGCTTTACTACCGCCTCCTTGCGAGACCAGATTCTTGAGAATACCGCACGTTTATCGCCTGATGTACTGACATCGTCTGCTTCACGAGGATTAAAGAATCGCTCTGCAAGCTTTACCCACTGTCTCTCCCCGGAAATTAATTGAATGTCCGCGCCGACCTCGTTATCTGCAAATGCACACATCCAAATACTTCCGCTGTGCGATATGGAAAAATGTATATGAGGATGACTGATGAAAAATGGCTTTTTACCACGAATACTTTCGAGATAAAGCTGTTCTTTGGCTATACCGGAATAAAGTGACGCCGCAATAAGAAGCAGATCATGAGATCCACTACCGCTATATTTATCGGAATAATATACTGCGATCCGCTCCATGTAATCCTCCAATACATTTTTGTGTATTATATCACAAAATGCCGAGAAAGTAAAGGCGAGATTTTTAAGTGCGGCACTTGAAAAAGGAAAATTGCTATGATATAATTATTGCAGCATGATAAAATAGGAGGAAAGTGGGCATGAACAGCGAAATTATGGATGCTGTGCGTGGCAGACCAATAACACGTGAGCGCCGCCTTGACAAAGAGGTGCGTTGTTATGATCTGCTTGATTCTCTTGAGGTTGAGTATTGGCGTGTTGACCATGAACCTGCTGAAACTATGGAGCTTTGCAGAGAGGTTGATAAGAAGCTGGGCGTGACAATGTGCAAAAATCTATTTCTGACAAACAGACAGCAAACCGATTTTTATCTGCTTTTGATCCCTGACGGAAAGGTATTCAAAACAAAGGAGTTATCTCCGCAACTCGGCGTGTCAAGACTGTCATTTGCTGGCGGCGAGTATATGGAAAAACACCTTGATATAACCCCGGGATCTCTAAGTATCTTAGGACTTATGAATGACAAAGAAGGTGTAGTCAGACTTCTTGTTGATGAGGATCTTTTGAAAGATGAGTATATAGGATGCCACCCGTGCATCAACACCAGCAGTCTCCGAATAAAAACGAGCGATATGTTCGGTAAGGTATTATCCTCAATGAATCATACGATGACAACGGTAAAGCTCTGCGGAATTGACGCTGAATGATTAATTGAACAGAAATCCACAATACAGGTAGAATAAAGGAGTAATAAATGGAAACTTTA
>JAGBGV010000330.1 GCA_017935805.1 Clostridia bacterium
AACGTTCAACTTCAACTGTGAAGTCAACGTGTCCGGGAGTGTCAATAATATTGATTCGATTATCTTTCCAGAAACATGTTGTAGCAGCGGAGGTGATTGTGATACCTCTCTCCTGTTCCTGCTCCATCCAGTCCATTGTTGCAGAACCGTCGTGAGTTTCACCAATCTTATGAGTTTTACCTGTGTAGAACAGGATACGCTCAGTTGTGGTTGTCTTACCCGCGTCGATATGCGCCATGATACCGATGTTTCTGGTATTCTCGAGTGAATAATCTCTAGCCATGCGATCTTTTCTCCTTTATAGAATAGAGCTTTATAATTGGACCGCTGAGAATTAATATCTGTAGTGAGCAAAAGCCTTGTTTGCTTCAGCCATACGGTGTGTTTCTTCCTTCTTCTTGAAAGCACCACCTGTGCTGTTCTTTGCATCAAGGATCTCTGCTGCGAGACGCTCAGCCATAGTCTTTTCGCCACGGTTTCTAGCGAATGTTGTCATCCAACGGAGACCGAGAGTATATCTTCTTTCAGGTCTTACTTCCATAGGAACCTGGTAGTTAGAACCACCGATACGGCGAGCCTTAACCTCCAGTACAGGCATTACGTTTTCAAGAGCTTCGTTGAAAACTTCGAGTGCGTTTGTCTCAGTCTTAGCTTCTACGATTGCGAAAGCATCATAAACGATCTTCTGAGCAACACCCTTCTTACCATCCAGCATAATATTGTTGATCAGCTTTGTAACGATCTTGGAATTATACATAGGATCAGGCAGAACATCTCTTTTGGAAATCTGTCCTCTTCTTGACACTTTACTTCCCTCCTTCATTAAAATAATGTTATCATAGGTACTCGAAAAATGAATTCCGTTGTGTTAGTTGGGGCAGCTGTATATAAACATCTGTCACTTGCAACACATTATATGAATTACAGTTCGAGGAATTGTGGTTGAGCTTTGAAAAATTTTAATTACTTCTTCTTAGCTCTCTTAGCACCGTACTTAGAACGGGACTGGTTACGGCTTGCAACGCCCTGAGCGTCGAGTGTACCGCGAATGATGTGGTAACGTACACCAGGCAGGTCACGTACACGTCCGCCGCGAATAAGTACAACGGAGTGCTCCTGAAGGTTGTGGCCGATACCGGGAATGTAAGTTGTTGCTTCCATACCGTTTGTAAGTCTTACTCTTGCAATCTTACGGAGAGCGGAGTTAGGCTTCTTAGGAGCGGTAGTGGTTACCTTTGTGCAAACACCACGCTTCTGGGGTGCATGCTGCTTTGTGGGAGCGTTCTTAAGAGTGTTGAAACCCTGCTGAAGAACGGGGGACTTAGACTTATATGTCTTGTCCTTTCTGCCCTGCTTTACAAGCTGGTTAAAGGTTGGCATTGAAAATTCCTCCTTTCAACGATAGTGATAAATGTTTATATACAACCGCCGGATGACCGTCGGTCATATGCATAATAATTCGCCTGCAATTAGGCATAGTTATACCTTTTTACAAACGTGCACACCTATTATAACATTGGGGCTATTTATTGTCAATAACAACACAGATTAAGCTGAAATTTCTCTGTTTTGCACAATAAATAGCCCTGAATGTTTTGTGATATATGATATTATTGTAAAATAACGGTGGAATTATTCACCAATTCAAAAAAATCATCCCAGTCTTGCGGCAAGTGATTTGCCTGTCATTCCTCTTGAAACTCGGATTCTCGGTATCAACATGGGATCACAATCGAAAGTGTATGATGAATTGACTGTAGTGTAACCGAAATAAAAATATTCTTCGGCGATAAGAGTGATCGCATCGCTGACGCTTCCGCCGGGATAGCATATGGCGTTTGTTTCGTATCCTGTCAATTCTGCCAGTATCTGTTTGGATTGTTCGAATTCAGCTCGTATATCTGCTTCTGACATAGAGGTAAGGCTGCGATGGTTATGAGTGTGTGAGGCAAATCGAACAAGTCCGCTGTCAGCCATTTCTTTTATCTGTTCGCTTGTAAGATAACCGGGACAGTCGATAGCGGAAGTTACCATAAATATTGTAGCTTTAGCATTATATTTCTTTAAAATAGGAAACATATCCGTATAGTTGTCAGTATATCCGTCGTCAAAAGTAAGCATAACACTGGGTGTATCTGAGCAGGCAAATTCATCTGCGAAAATATATGTATATCCAAGAGAATCAAGTGTTTTGAGATGGTCTTCGAACTCAGAAGGACGGACAAACAATCCGGTAAGGGAAGTGAATGGCGTTTCATTGATAGAATGATACATAAGAGAAATGGGAGAATATTCGCCTTCTGATTCATAGTAAGTATCGTCATTCAAAATGAAAGGATCGTAGTTTTCCTTGGAAAAATCCTTAGTAATATTTGATTTTTGGCCCGGATCTACCATTCTGACGAAGGCTCCTGTATTAGATGCTCTTTGAACGTTATTTTCGCCGTTGTTTACGCTGAAAAATATATCGGGCATATATTCCATGCCCAATTTATCGTCAGGAGAACTGGATTTAAATGTGTATGTGAGACCACCGACCAATACTGCTACAAGAATTAACGAGATTATTTGTTTCAAGATTTGTACCCTGATCCTTTTTGTAAATGTACATATATTTTATAATAAATTGAATTGTATGTCAATAATAAAACAAAAAGCGATGCAAATGCATCGCTTTTTGTTTATAATATACAACTTAGTCGTTGAAAATACTATCGTCCAAGCCGCCGAGGAGATCTTCTTCGTCGGGCTCCATTTCGTCGAAATCATCGTTTTCGTCGAAATCGTCTTCATAAAGATCATCGCCATCAGCAATATCATCTTCGTAATCAACATCGTTTTCGTTGTCGGAGACGGGAATGAATTCATCGTCATCTTCTTCAACTTCAGGTTCTTCTGTCACGATGTTGCCATATTTAGCGTAGAATTCGTCATCAATTTCGGTGTTGATCTTTTTAACTTCAACGTCGCGGTAGCACTGCATACCTGTACCTGCAGGAATGAGTTTACCGATGATAACGTTTTCTTTAAGACCAACCAGATGGTCAACCTTACCCTTAATAGCGGCCTCTGTGAGAACCTTTGTAGTTTCCTGGAAGGATGCTGCAGAGAGGAAGGATTCTGTCTGGATAGAAGCCTTAGTGATACCAAGAAGAACGGGTTCAGCTTCAACAAGCATAAGATCGCGTTCACCTGCGTCGATGCGAGCCTGGAGTTCAGCGTTTGTTCTGAGGAAGTCAGTCTTTTCAACGTTGATTCCGGGAAGCATATCAGAAGAGCCGGGCTCTGTGATGTGCATTTTTCTTGTCATCTGACGTGTAATAACTTCGATGTGCTTATCGTTAATACCGATACTCTGGCTGTTATAAACCTTCTGAACTTCAAGGATGATGTAGTCATAAACAGCATCAATACCGTTGATTCTGAGGATATCAGCAGGGTTCTTGTAACCGATTGTAAGCTCCTGGCCTGCGATAACGCTGTCGCCTTCGCGAACGATAATAGGTGTACCGTAGGGGATGGGATACTCTCTGGATTCGCCTGTGCTGTCATTTGTAACAATGACGTTGTGAATCTTCTTAACGTCCTTGATAGAAACAGTACCTGCGATTTCGGAAACGATAGCAGTTTTCTTAGGCTTTCTTGCCTCGAAGAGTTCTTCAACTCGGGGAAGACCCTGTGTAATGTCGCTACCTGCAACACCACCTGTGTGGAATGTTCTCATTGTCAGCTGTGTACCGGGTTCACCGATAGACTGAGCTGCGATGATACCAACAGCTTCACCGATATTAACCTTCTTAGAGTTAGCAAGGTCGGCGCCGTAGCAGTGTGCACAAACGCCCATAGGAGCCTGACACTGAAGAACTGTACGGATTTCAACCTGCTTGATACCTGCATCTTCAACAGCCTTAGCCTGAGCTTCGGAAACCATTGTGTTTGCAGGAACGATAACTTCGCCTGTTTCGGGATGAACGATATCGTTGATAACGTAACGTCCGAAAATACGATCGCGGAGATGCTCAAGAACTTCGTTGCCGTCCATAATGTCGGAAACAACGATACCGTGAGTGCTGCCGCAGTCATTTTCGCGGATGATAACTTCCTGAGCAACGTCAACAAGACGACGTGTAAGATAACCTGAGTCAGCGGTCTTAAGCGCTGTGTCGGAAAGGGACTTACGAGCACCACGTGCTGCGATGAAGTATTCCAGAATGTTCAGACCTTCACGGAAGTTGGACTTAATAGGAAGCTCCATAGTTTTACCTGATGTAGCAAACATAAGACCACGCATACCGGCAAGCTGACGCATCTGAGTGATGTTACCTCTCGCACCGGAGTCACTCATCATCTTGATAGGATTGTATCTGTCAAAGTTACTCTGGAGAGCAGCAACAACGTCGTTAGTTGTCTGTGTCCATGTAGCAACAACGCTCTGGTAACGCTCGTCCTCGGAGAGTTTACCGCGCATAAATTCTTTCTGAATCTTATCAACCGTCTTTTCTGCCTCAGCAACGAGAGTATATTTTTCGGGAGGAATAGACATATCTGCAACTGAGATAGAGATAGCAGCCTGAGTGGAGTATGTGTAACCCATAGCCTTGATGTTGTCGAGCATTTCTGCTGTAACTTCAAAGCCGTGGTATTTGATACAACGGTCAATGATCTGGCCAAGCTGCTTGGAACCGCAGACAAAGTTGATTTCAAGATCGAAATACTTGTCGGGATCTGTTCTGTCAACATAGCCGAGGTCCTGAGGGATGGGCTGGTTGAAGATAAGAAGACCCATTGTACAGTCAATGATCTTGGACTGCATTTCGCCATCGCGTTCCTTGAAAACACGAACCTTGATAGGAGCGTGGAGGCCGATAACGCCGTTGCGGTAAGCCATCATAGCTTCGTCAAAGTTACGGAAGACTTTACCTTCGCCGGGCTCGCCTGCGCGATCGAGAGTGAGATAGAAGGAACCAAGCACCATGTCCTGAGAGGGAACTGCGATAGCGCGTCCGTCAACAGGCTTCAGAAGGTTGTTGGCAGAGAGCATAAGGAATCTTGCTTCAGCCTGAGCTTCTGCAGAAAGGGGTACGTGGATAGGCATCTGGTCACCGTCGAAGTCAGCGTTAAATGCTTTACAAACAAGGGGATGGAGCTTGATAGCGCGTCCTTCAACGAGAACGGGCTCGAATGCCTGAATAGACAGACGGTGAAGTGTAGGAGCACGGTTAAGAAGAACGGGATGTTCTTTGATAACGTTTTCAAGTGCGTCCCAAACTTCAGGGCTAGCCTTTTCAACCTTCTTTTTAGCGTCCTTGATATTAGCAGCCTTCTGTGTTTCGTGGAGGCGCTTCATAACGAAGGGCTTGAAGAGTTCAAGCGCCATTTCCTTAGGAAGACCGCACTGGTAGATCTTAAGAGTAGGACCAACTACGATAACAGAACGGCCGGAATAGTCAACACGCTTACCGAGAAGGTTCTGACGGAAGCGGCCCTGCTTACCGCGAAGCATTTCGGAGAGAGACTTGAGGGGGCGGTTATTGGGGCCTGTAACGGGCTTGCCGCGGCGGCCGTTATCAATAAGAGCGTCAACAGCTTCCTGAAGCATACGTTTTTCGTTACGAACGATGATTTCGGGAGCTCTGTATTCAATAAGTCTCTTAAGACGGTTGTTACGGTTAATAACTCTGCGGTAGAGGTCGTTAAGGTCGGATGTTGCAAAGCGTCCGCCATCCAGCTGAACCATAGGACGGATTTCGGGAGGAATAACGGGAACAACATCGAGGATCATCCATTCGGGTTTGTTGCCGGACTTTCTGAAAGCCTCAACAACTTCAAGACGCTTGATGATTCTGATCTTTTTCTGACCGCTGGCGTTTTCAAGCTCAGCTTTGAGCTGCTCGGAGAGAGCTTCGATATCCAACTCAGCAAGAAGCTCCTTAACAGCTTCTGCGCCCATGCCAACTTTGAAGTCATTCTCATAAACTGTGTAGTATTCTCTGTATTCCTTTTCGGAAAGCAACTGATACTTAGCAAGGGGAGTTGAACCGGGATCAATTACTATATATGATGCGAAATAAAGAACTTTTTCAAGATGTCTGGGAGAGATATCAAGAAGAAGACCCATACGGGAGGGGATAGCTCTGAAGTACCAGATGTGGGAAACGGGGGCCGCGAGCTGAATGTGACCCATACGCTCACGGCGAACCTTTTTCTGTGTTACCTCAACACCGCACTTTTCGCATACTTTGTTTTTAT
>JAGBGV010000331.1 GCA_017935805.1 Clostridia bacterium
ACTCGGATGCCACTCTGCACGAATGACCTTACCGCTGTTTGATGCAAAGATGGTTGTTCCATGTGCACAAGCGATATCGGTTGCACCGTGATTGTCATAGCGTCCGTTAAGATATCTGTTACCGAAATGGGAAGAAATATATCCCACACCAACGGGAAGAGGTCTTATAAATCCGTCTCCCGAGGGTACTACCTGATTCTGGGACTGTACCTTGTTAATGTAATCTTCAAGCTCTGCGTTCAGTGCATTTTCTGCAGCAAGAGCATTCTGATACTCCTTCTCATACTTTTCTTTGTTCGCCTTAAGCGACTCCATGTATGCATCCTTCTCCGCAGCCTGAGTCTCGTAAAGCTTATTGTCTGTCTCAAGCTGTGAGATAGCATCCGCCTGGATTTTTTTCGATTCCTCAAGAGAAGTCATGTACTCTTCAAGCTCTGTCATCTGAGCCTTATATGACTCAAGCACATTTTTGTCATATTCCATCATGGAATTGACTTTGTCAAAACGTGTGAGGAAATCCGGCAGTCCCTTTGCATCAAGGAGAAGCTCAAGCTCACTAATGTTTCCGTTATCCTGAGAATAACGAAGTCTCTCAATAAATTTCGCACGTGTTGTGCTGATGGCAGTCTCACATTCCGCGATCTTATCCTCAGTTTCTTCGATCTTTGTATCCAGCTCTTCAATAAGCTTTTCCGCAAGATCTATTTTCTGAGTAGTCGCAGTAACAAGAGAATCCATGTACTGCTTATACTGAGCAGCCTCAGACTCCTGACCCTTAATAGCATTGATCTTTCCCAGAAGTTCACTCTGCTGAGCCTGCAGCGCTGCTATTTCAGACTCCATGGACTGAATATTCGAATCCTTGGAATATGCGGCAGTCACTTTCGGATATGACACGCTTGCCACTTCCAAAAGAATCGCCGCCGTGAATACGATACACGATACCGTGCGAACGATCTTTTTGAATGTTTTTTTCATAAAGGATCTCCCGATTAAACTTTAAGATACTTTCCGAGGTAAACTACACTTCCGATGATACCTGTAATAATACCGACTCCGAGGAAGCCGCAGATCACGATTCCACCCATATCGGTATAACTGAGAACGGAGATCATGGAAAGGTTTCCGCTGGTTACCATTTTTTCAATATAGTGATATGCGTACCACTCGATAAGGTAACCGATACCACCCGAAATAAGACCGATGATGATTCCTTCAATGACGAAAGGAAGAGTGATGAACCACCCCGTGGCTCCCACATATCTCATAACGGTTATCTCATGGCGTCTCGCAAATACCGACAGCTTGATGGTATTAACGATAATAAATACGCTGATGATCAAGAGGATCACAAGGAACCATATGAATACCATAAGCACACCGTTCTTGACATTTTCAAGCTTCGTTGCAAGATCCTGTCTGTTACTGATATCTCTGACACTGTCGATCGCACGCATCTCCTTGAGAAGGTCGTCAAGCTCGTCCACACTCTTATACTCTACGATAAACTCATCGCTGAGAGGGTTATTCTCACCGATAATATCGCTGTATACAGCGCGATCCTCCTCACTCTTGATCATCTCCTCAAGAGCCTCATCCTTTGAAACGTGGCGAACATCCTCCACGTTTTCAAGGCTCCATATCTGTCTTGCCACATTTGTAATATCCTCATCAGTGGCATCATAATCCACAAGAACGACCACCTGATTGAGGAGACGGAGCTGATCGAGATTTACATTGATGTTTACAACGAGCAGCGCAAAGGCGCCCATTACAACAAGGCAGCTCATGAGCACCGCAATAGACGCAAAGGACATGACTCCGTTACGCCAAATTCCCTTGACTGCCTGACTGAGAAAATACAGAGGACTGTATGACTTTTTCATTTGAACATTCCTCCTACTCTGTCATCTACGATCTTTCCGTCTTTCAGTTTGATAACTCTTTGCTGATAATAGTCAACAAGACCCTTTTCGTGAGTTACGACGATAACCGTCTTACCAAGCTTGTTGATCTTCAGAAGAAGGTTCATGATCTCAATACTCATTTTGGGATCGATGTTACCGGTAGGCTCATCCGCAATGATGTATCTGGGGTTATTTGCAAGAGCTCTTGCAATAGCAACTCTCTGCTGCTCACCACCGGATAGCTCTCTCGGGAAGCATCCTGTCTTCTCACCCAGATTTACCGTGTTGAGAAGCGCGGGTACCTTACGGCGAATGATCTTACCGGGTGTACCGATAACGTGCATCGCAAAAGCAACGTTCTCGTAAACGGTCTTATCGGGGAAAAGGCGGAAGTCCTGGAATACTACACCGAGCTGTCGGCGGTAAAACGGGATCTTTCTGTTGGGCATGCTTGAAATATCATAATCTCCGACGATGATCTGACCGGAAGAAGGTCTCTCCTCTCTCAGGAGCAGCTTCATCATCGTAGTCTTTCCCGCACCGGAATGACCCACAAGGAACACAAACTCGCCGTCGTCTATATGCATGTCCACCCCATCCAGAGCAACTGTTCCGTTGGGGTAGAACTTCTTTACATTTTTGAGTTCTATCATCTGATTATCTCCTTTCTTTTCCGGAAGAAGAACCTTTTTTAGGCATTTTGGCGAAAAAATACCGCACAAAAAACCAGGCCATTTCAAGAAACGAGCGCCGGAAAATGGCTACTTCCGGCGCAGTTTATTGTTTACGAGGTCAAAATTTCACAGGCTTTGCAGTGAGATATCTCTTTACCATAAGAGCCACCTTGAAGGTGATCGCATGGTCAAATTCACGCAGGTCAAGTCCTGTGAGTTTACGTATCTTTTCAAGTCTGTAC
>JAGBGV010000332.1 GCA_017935805.1 Clostridia bacterium
AACGCTGATTGACTTTGAGGGATAGTTTATACTATCCCTCTTTGTCGGTTTAAATAACTGAGAAAGGAGACAGCACAAAATGTATATGTTCAAATATATATGTAAAAGAATTGGCCTCATGCTGATGACTTTTACTATTATCTTTGTAATATGCTTTGTACTCGTCAAACTTCTTCCGATAGATTATTCCGTTGGATTTGGTGAGGATACAGAAAAAATCACAGCACAGCTCAAAGCCCGCGGATATGACAAGCCAATTATGGAACAGCTTGTGCAATATCTGAGACGAATCGTCCTTGACGGTGACTTCGGTATCGGTTTCAGAATGCCCGAATATCGTGGAAGAGCAGTGTGGGACGTTTTCATTGAAAAGCTTCCCCCGACTATCTTAATTAATATTTACTCAACGTTACTCGCAGTACCGATCGGAATTATGCTCGGTATTTTCGCTGCGCTTAAGAAGAATAAATGGCAGGACCATCTCATCAGTACAACTGTAATGGTCTTTATCTCCGTGCCTTCGTTCGTTTATGCGACATTACTTCTCTATCTGCTTTGCTTCAAGGCAGACCTCTTGCCTCTGAGTATTGCGTCCTTTGCTGACGTTATCAAGGCATACCCGGATAAGGGTCTCGTTTACACCCCCGGTACAATGAACTGGCATATGTACTTTAATAAGGAAATGTTCTTGTCAATGCTTCCCGCTGTATTCAGTATGTCGTTCGGCTCCATTGCAGGTTATGCACGTTTCACTCGTGCCGAGCTTACTGAAGTATTGACAAGTGAATTTATGCTTTTGGCGAGAACAAAGGGTCTTACTAAGGCTCAGGCTACCACACGTCACGCACTCCGTAACTCCATGGTACCGATCTTCCCGTCAATCGTAGGTGAATTTGTCAGCGTTCTTTCCGGTTCTCTCGTAATCGAGAAGATCTTCTCCATCCCCGGCGTTGGTGGTCTCTATCTTAACGCTATCAACAGCCAGGACTACGACTTCTTTATGATGCTGTCGGCGTTCTATTTGCTCGTCGGACTTGCTGCCGGTCTCGTTATCGACCTGTCCTACGGTGTAATTGACCCGAGAATTAGAATGGGGGCGAAATAAATGAAAGCAAGTGAATACAAAATTTCCGCTGAAAAATTCGTCTTCCACTCTACTGGTGAGAATCTTCACGACACAAAGCTGGAAACAAAGCCTATCTCTTATATGAGAGATGCGCTTAACAGATTTACTAAAAATAAAGCGTCCATCGTTGCGTTCTTCATCATCGCACTTCTCTTCTTATTTGCGATGCTCGGTCCTATTATCTCCCCCTATCAGGTTAAGGACGAGGACATCAACTATGCATACGCACAGCCCAAAGTTAAGCTGTTCCGTGAACTGGGTATCCATTTCTGGGACGGCGGTCAGCAGAAGGAAGTTAACAAGGCTACCTATGATCTTTACAGAGGTATCCAGGAAGAAACAGGACGTGAGGTTATCATGTCCGAGGTTACAACCCGTGAACAGGAATACATGGGCAAGACCACAACTCTCTACTCCTTCAGACTTGACACATACAATGCTGCCGGCGTGAAGTTCATTCTTCTCAATGAGCAGCAGTATAAGGATCTCCAGGCTTACCAGGATGAAAACAATGTTCAGATCATTCTGCCCATTACTGATCCCAAGCTCAGACCTAAAGCAGAGCAGGACCAGGAAAACGCAAATATCTGGTACAGAACAAAGCTTGGCGCAGGCCGTAAGACTGAGATCGTTTACGACAAGGAAGGTAACTTCGTTCCCGTATACAAGGAAAACGACGGCAAGGACCTCTACACCTCCAAGATGTACTGGGAAGGTGATGAAAAGCTCTACAACTATGCCGAGCCCAAGGACGGTAATATGTGGAAGATCCGCGTGGACTACAAGGAATACTACGCATATATCAACCGCGGCAAGGGAATCGAGGAGCCCGTCTTCATCTTCGGTGCCAACAACGCAGGTAAGGACATCTTCACCTGTCTCGCATCCGGTGCACGCTTCTCCTTCATCCTCGCGCTCATCGTTGCTTCCGTTAACCTTTGTGTTGGTGCTATCTACGGTGCTATCGAAGGTTACTATGGCGGTAAGATCGACCTTATCATGGAGAGAATCGTTGACCTTCTTGCGTCCATCCCCTTCATGATCGTAATCACACTTCTCAAGTATCACTTTGACGCATCTCATATCGTGATCCTGTTCATTTCCTTCTTCCTGACCGGTTGGACGGGAATGGCAGCCCGCACAAGAATGCAGTTCTACCGCTTCAAGAATCAGGAATATGTTTTGGTTGCTCGAACACTGGGTGCAAGAGACCGCAGAATCATGTTCAAGCACATCTTCCCCAACGCTATCGGTACTCTTATCACAAGCTCCGTGCTTGTTATCCCGAGCGTTATCTTCTCCGAAACAAGCCTTAGCTACCTGGGCATCATCAACCTGAGCACAGGTAACATGACATCTGTGGGTACACTCCTTGCAACAGGTCAGAACTACCTGTTCACTTACCCCCACATGATCCTCTTCCCCTCAATCTTTATCAGCTTGCTGATGCTTTGTTTCAACCTCTTCGGTAACGGTCTCCGTGACGCGTTTAACCCCTCACTCAGAGGTACGGAAGAATAAGGAATAAACTATATTTCGATAAATTACAGTGCTGCATTTGCCGGGGAATCATCTTCGGCAGACGCGCAGCGGAAAGGAATCGTCTGATTTATGGATAAGAAATTAGAAGTAAAAAATCTCCAGATATCCTTCCGTACACAAGGTGGAATTTTGAAGGCCGTTCGAAACATCTCCTTTGATCTCGAAAAGGGAGAAACTTTGGCGATCGTTGGTGAATCCGGTTCAGGTAAATCCGTAACAAGTAAAGCTATTATGGGTATCCTTGCCGGCAACTCCATCGTTGAAGGCGGCGAAATCTTATACGACGGACAGGATCTCTTAAAAATTTCCGAAGAAGATTATCACAAGATCCGCGGCGACAAAATTGCGATGATCTTCCAGGACCCTATGTCCAGCCTTAACCCCATCATGAGAGTTGGTCAGCAGCTTACAGAAGCTATGATCCTCAAGGCAAAGACTGGTAAGAGAAACGCTAAACACGCGTTCAACTCTATGCTCAAGACATTGGGTAGCAATATCAATGCCGCATACGCACAAGTCGGCGAAAACAAAACCGCCGAGGTTAACGCAAAGCTTAAAAAGTTCGATAATTTCTGCATCAACGCAACAAAGCTGGAGCGCGAGTTCAACGAGGCTTACGGTAACGCGATCACTCTTGAAGTTGACGCTGAAAACGTTGTTCTGATGCTGGAAAAGAACAAAAAGTTCGATATCGCAGCTGATATGAAGAGTCTTGCGAAGCTGATGACACAGTCTTACGACGTTGACGTTATCGCAAAGACAGCCAACACAGAAGCTGTTCACTCTGCACTTGTAAATGTTGCAAAGCAGGGCAAGAAGGCTGACGCTGCAGAGGCTCTCAAGGCAGCACGTCAGGTTTATGATCTGGCTCATGAGGCTGTTAACAAGACAAAGCCCAACTTCTTCACTCTCGGTTACTACAAAATGGCTAATCCCGGTGCGGACCTTAACTCCATGCCTGTTGACGAAATGAACAAGATGACACGCGAGTTCCTTGATAAGGACTTCATGCTCGATTTCATCGCAACAGCAGAAAAGGGCGTTAAGTATTCTCACAACAAGTCCATTTCCCTCAAGAAGGATTGCCTCGCTGACCTTAATGCTGCTCTTGACTACTTCAAGGCAGGCAAGCTGGACGAAAAGGAATGCGCGAAGTACGAAAAGGATCTTTCTGCCAAGGTAGAGCGTGCTATTGACCGTCTCTCCGTTAAGAAGGAAAGTGTCGAATACGTATTCCGCTCTGCTTTAACAACTGCAATTAAGGAATACTTCATTGGCGTAAAGAGAAACCCTGTTGAAGAGAAGAAATATCTCCGCAACAAGGCAAAATACGATAGGGAAACTGCAAAGAAGGGTCGCAAGCCCGACTGGACTCTCGCTCCCCAGGTTGTTATCGACCTTGAGCTGAAGCATTCCAACATCGTAAAGGTTCTTGAAAATCTTATTGCTCACTACAACGAAGATATCGCGAAGGATTCCGCGTTCGACTCAAACGCTCGCGTTATTGAGGTTATCGACTACCTCAAGGATCAGGCGTCCAAGTTCGTTGTTAAGATGAACAAGAGAATCGCAAAGGCAAAGGCTATCAAGCTTCTTGACGAGGTTGGTATTCCCGAGCCCGCAACCCGTTTCCGTCAGTACCCCTTCGAGCTCTCCGGCGGTATGAGACAGAGAATCGTTATCGCGATCGCACTGTCCGCTAACCCCGACATCCTTATCTGTGACGAGCCCACCACTGCTCTTGACGTTACAATTCAGGCGCAGATCCTTGAGCTTATCAACCAGATCAAGGCACAGAGAAACCTTTCCGTTATCTTCATCACTCACAACATGGGTGTTGTTGCTAACATGGCTGACAGAATCGCTGTTATGTACGCAGGTAAGATCATTGAACACGGCACAGCTAACGAGATCTTCTACGAGCCTGCTCATCCTTACACATGGGCGCTCCTCAGCTCTATGCCTGACCTTGAAACTACCGAAAAGCTGGAGTCCATCCCCGGTACTCCTCCGAACATGATCTATCCTCCCAAGGGAGACGCGTTCGCTGCAAGAAACAAGTACGCTCTTGAGATCGACTTCGAGGTAGAGCCTCCGCTCTTCGAGATCACCGATACTCACTATGCCGCTACTTGGCTTCTTCACCCCAATGCACCGGCAGTTGAGATGCCTCAGCTCATTAAGGCGCGTATTGAAAGAATGAAGAAGGAGAGAGAATAAAATGGCAGAAAAAGAAGTTTTGTTAAGTGTTCAGAATCTCCAGCAGTATTTCAAACTCGGCAAACGTGAGCTCAAGGCGGTTGACAACGTAAGCTTTGACATTTACAAGGGCGAAGTTTTCGGTCTTGTAGGTGAGTCCGGCTGCGGTAAGACTACTACCGGTCGTTCCATTATCCGACTTTATGACATCACAGGCGGCTCCGTTTACTATAAGGGCGAGCGTATCTGCGCAGGTACACGCTCTTACAAGGACGCTATAAAGCAGGCACGCCGTGATTATGCTGAAAAGAAGATCACCAAGGAAGAGCTTGAAGAGATCGTTGCGAAGAATCGCGCAGAGATCAAGTCTGCTCAGGCAGATCACAACAAGTGGTCCCGTTCCGCAGGCAAGAACCAGCTCACAAATGAGATCCAGATGATCTTCCAGGACCCTATCGCTTCCCTTGACCCCCGTATGACAGTCCGCGACATCATCGCTGAAGGTCTTATTATCCGCGGTATCAAGGATAAGGAATACATTGACAAGCAGGTTTACAAGATTCTTGAAACTGTTGGTCTCGTACAGGAGCACGCATCCCGTTATCCTCACGAGTTCTCCGGCGGTCAGCGTCAGCGTATCGGTATTGCCCGCGCTGTTATCATGAATCCCGAGCTTATCATTGCGGACGAACCTATCTCTGCTCTTGACGTATCCATTCAGGCACAGGTTATCAACCTTCTGAATGAGCTGAGCGAAAAGATGGGTCTGACGATCATGTTCATCGCCCACGACCTTGCGGTTGTTAAGTACTTCTCTAACAGAATTGCCGTTATGTACTACGGTAAGATCGTTGAGCTTGGTACAAGTGATGAGCTGTTTGCACATCCTTTCCATCCTTACACACGTTCACTCCTCTCCGCTATTCCTCTCCCTGACCCGATCACTGAGAAGAACAGAAAGAGAATCGTGTACAACCCCATGCTCGACCACGACTATTCCAAGGAACAGCCGAAGATGCAAGAGGTTTATCCCGGTCACTTCGTGCTCTGCAACACAGAGGAGCTTGAAAAATACCGTAAGGAATTAGAGGAAACAGAAGCTAACAAATGAGATCATTCAGAAAATATCTGATCACCATGGTGGCAGGCTTACTCTGCGCCGGGCTGATTGCTTATTCAAAGAACATCTTTGCAGTGACATCTCCGGAGACTATCTTTCACATACTGTGTGACAGCTTCTTCGTTGTGGGTGTTGTAATAACAGGTCTTGGACTTTTGATCTTTTCAACAAATGAAGGCACTTTCGACATGCTTGTCTACGGTGTCACCTCGTTTATTGATATGTTCAGAAAAGTCAGCCGCAAGAAATACGACACATTCTACGACTACAGAGCCGCACACCAGGAAAAGAAGATCGGTTTTGGATTTATGCTGATCTGCGGACTCATTTTTATAGTGATAGCGTTCATAATGTATCTGCTTTACAGAAAATATTAAAAAAATTATCCCTTCAAGGTAAAACTTGGAGGGATTTTTTTGTGTTGTGTAGAAAATAACACGTCAAAATTTCTAATTTACAAACAGACAAGAAAATAACTCCTTCGTAGTCGGGTGAGAGAGAGCATCACAATAATTATGGTGCTCTATTAAGTAACGCAGGCTCCTTCCGTCAGACTTCGTCTGCCACCTTCCTCCCGGAGGAAGGCTTTTTATATGCTCATATCAGCTTCATCATCATAACGTGGCAATCTCGGAGATTTATGTAAAATTATCCCTTCAAGGTAAAACTTGGAGGGATTTTTTGTTGTGTAAAATATTGATGTTTATATGAGAAATTTTATAAAATTTGAAAGTTTTATTTCAGAATATTAACATAACAATATCATCATGAGCGTAGCATAATCGAATGATCTCTGAAGTAGATGAAATAGATTCTTCGACTTCGTACTGCGTACTTCGCTCAGAATGACATAGTAGTTCGTCCGTTCATGCAGGTTGGAATTTCAGAAATTACTTAATATTACTCAAATCTTCTCTGCCATCATAATCAATCCAATAAAAGTACCAATTTTCTTTTATCTTTTCAGCAAAGATGATATTATTTCCATTCTCTTCGTAATAAGTGTATTTATCTGTTTCTCCTTGGAAATTTCCTTTCTCTGTATAGACTAAACTCCAATATTGACCACCGGGCATACCTTGAGAATCAATATAAAAATATACCGCATCATCGAACTCATTATAATTGATTGACTCTGCTTTTTTATATTCACTAATAGAGGTTTGCTTGGTCTTTAATACTTCTTGTGCAATTTCTTCTAATTCTTCTTGATTACGCTTCAAAAAAGATTCTGAATAGTCTTTTGCAGATTGATAGGTATGTCTTCCAAATCTAATAGGATTGGAAAGAGAAAGTACAAGAATGGCAACAACCACTATAGAAAAAATCGCGTATACTATTATTCTTTTTGTTTTTTGAGCCTTTGAGATCTTCTTAGCAACCAAAATAAATATGGAGTAAATCAAATCTAACACAAGTCCGAGCAAGATCCCGAAGGCGATTTCTTCTGTCGCCTCCCCTTGTGCAGTTCTAAATACTCTACATAAAACCACGGATAAAAATGGGATTATGA
>JAGBGV010000333.1 GCA_017935805.1 Clostridia bacterium
AGTCCCCAGAGGATGAAGTTCCATCCTGCACCGTGCCAGAATCCCGTCAGAAGCCATACAATGAAGAGATTTATTATCATGCGGGCTTTTCCCTTACGGTTACTTCCGAGAGGAATATAGACGTATTCTCTGAACCATACGCTAAGGGAAATATGCCAACGTCTCCAAAAATCGGTGATACTGTCGGCAATATAAGGATAATGGAAGTTTTCACGGAAAACAAAACCGAACATTTTTCCGAGACCTATTGCCATGTCGGAGTATCCGGAGAAGTCAAAATATATCTGGAAGGTATAGAAAAGAAGACCGAGCCATGCACCAACAACGGAGGGATTTGCTTCAACTCCCGCAGAAAGGGAATCCCACATTGCTCCTGCGGAGTTTGCAAGAAGGATCTTTTTTCCGAGACCGCATACAAATGTACGAATACCTGATGCAAAAAGATCAACTCTATGCTCACGCTGTCTGAGCTGATCATCAACGTCACAGTATCTGACAATGGGACCTGCGATGAGCTGAGGGAAAAGAGTAACGTAAGTACCGAAGGTAGCAGGATTCTTCTGAACATTTCCATCACCGCGGTATACATCAACCACATAAGAAAGAGACTGGAATGTATAGAAGGATATACCAACGGGGAGAGTAACTCCGAGTGTGGGAAGTTCGGGAATAAAAGGAAGTGCCGAAAGAGAAGTCATAAAGAAATCCCAATATTTGAAGAAACCGAGAAAAGCAAGATTTATTACGATAGCCGATATCATTGCAATCTTTGCTTTGGTTTTTGACTCTTGGCGCAAAAATTTGTCAACAAAAATACCACCTATATAGTCGATGAGTATTGTTATGACCATAAGGATGATGTAAAGAGGTTCTCCCCAACCGTAGAAGAAAAGACTGAAGAGAAGCAGTACAGGATTCCTAAGAACGGGAGGTACTATAAAATATGTCAGAAGCACTACCGGCAGGTAGAAAAAAAGAAATTCAGGACTTGAAAAAACCATAATACCCTCGGATTTTTTGATTGATAAATATAGTATACCATTTTGTGGTATTAATAGTCAACAAAAAACACGGACATTCTCAAAAATCTGAAAATGTCCGTTTTTTTATTACTCAATAAGGAATGAAATAAAACCTTCTTCAAGACTGTCGCATACAAATCTGAATTCATAAACTCCGGGTTTGCTTACTTTTGGGATGGTGATCTCACCTTCTGCCTGTCCCGGCTGGGATTCAAATAATAAGAAGAACATTTCCTCTGAAAATATTGCTTCGTCTTTTGTGTAACTGTTCTTATGCTCAGTTCCTGCCGGAACTACATAGAGAATGGAATCCATAAGTACTTCTGTATTACACCAGAGATTTATCATCATTTTATCACCGGCAGAGTAAACTACCACATTTTCTTCTCCGGGATAGGATGAGTTATATACCTTTATATCGGTAATGGAAAGCTTTGTATATCCGAATGTTGTATATTCTCCGAGGAGAAAATCATCGGGATCAAGAGTTCCGATGTCATCAGCTGTAGTTTCAGTAGCAGATGTTTCGGTAATTGTTATTTCTGTGTCATCGGTAACAACAGATGATTGTGTATTTATAACAGATTCTGTTGTTGATAAGGATGTATCAGCAGTTTCTGTGGTTTCATAAGAAATTTCGGGAACATTATCGGAATCATCAGATGCTACTATAGTTTCTTTTCCTAAAGATGCAGTATCAGTGGATTTTTCTGTACTGTCCTTCTTTGAGCATCCGGAAGAAAGGATTGCGAGAAGAAGCAGGGTAATAATAATCTCTTTTTTCACGACAGACCTCCATAATTTTTATTCTTGTCCCGAAAGTTCAACGTATATGGGACGGTGCTTTACGTGGGGCAGGAATTTTTCAATAATATCAGTGGTAGATACCTTGATGCTTGATGTATTGACACAGGGATGACATCCTATATACTCGGCGGAGATAACATCCTTGTCTATAACAAGCTGAACCTCCCCCTCGGTATCGTTCATCAGACCCATAACAGTCACAGCACCGGGAAGAACGCCGAGATGCTTTTCCATTGCGTCTGCTTCTGCAAATGAAACTCTCGATATTCCGAGTGCTGCGGAAAATTCCTTAGTGCGGAACGGCTTATCTCCTGGGATAAGGAGAAGGTAGAAGGATGTCTTTTGTCTGTTGCATAGAAAGAGATTCTTGCACATGACAACGTCAAGCATATCGTCCACAGCCTTACAGTCCTCCATTGTCATGGCAGGTTCATGATCGGCGTGGGCGTATTTTATTCCGAGAGAATCGAGAAGGTCGTATACCTTTACCTCTCTTTCCTCACGTCCTGTAAGATCGGAGGGACGTCCCTCACTTAGAATTATTTTCATAATGACCTCAATTTATTTAATACCTAAAAGAGGGCGCTCAGGCGCCCTCTTTAAAGGATTTCAAGTATATCTTACTTCTTGGGGCCGAGTTCAACGTCCCACTTAGCGATCTTCTTAAGAAGGAGTGATACGTCGCCGAGGTTGATCTTCTCGTCACCGTTAACATTTGCGTTAACTGCGTTGAAAGGACCATCCTCAAGGCTCCACTTAGCGATGTACTTCAGAGTGATGGAAGCATCGGAAATGTTGATCTTGCCGTTGCCGTCTGCATCACCATACATGATCTTGGGAATCTTAACGTCCTTAGTGGTTCCGCAAGCGGTACATGTATAGGTTACAAGACCTTCCTTGGAGGTAGAAGCCTCTACCTTAACGTTACCCTCATCCCAAGCGTGGCCGAGAGCATCAGTCTCAGCATCGGTGTAAGCGTCGGAGCAGCAGTCACAGATGTGACGGGTGTATCCGCCCTCAGTACAGGTAGGAGCGATAACGAAGTCCTTGTAGGAGTGGCCCTTAGCCTCAACGTCAGCAGTGGAGAGAACCTCACCACAAGCGGTACATACGGTGTTCTCAACACCTGCCTCATCACAAGATGCAGCCTTAACGGTTACGGTCTTGGTCTCAGCGTGGTCACAAACGGTGATGCCGCCTACATTATAGCTGTAACCCTCGACAATAGCAGAGATACCGTATACACCTGATGCATCCTCGGGAAGAGTGATCTTGAGAACTGCAAGAGTTCCGCAGATACCTCTAATAACGGTACCGGTCAGCTTGCCTGCGTCATATTTCGCATCAGTGAAATAGCACAGATTCTCGGTGCCGAAAATAACGTCGGAAACGGTAAGACCTTCTGCAAGATCAATGGAGATCTCGATTTCTTCCACATCAATTCCTGCGGGAGCATAAATGGAAACCTCAACGGTCTCTCCGGGCTTACCGTATACGTTCTCTACGGCAATAATAGGAGCTGTCATTACTTCGGTAGGAATGGGGAAATCCTCATATCCGGTAGAGCCAGCAAAGATGTATGCAGTCTTTGTGTTTCCGAGAGCGCCTGCAGCAACTGCGGGAGCGTCACCGCCGAATACGATGTAATCAAGATCGCAACCCTCGAATGCCTTCTCCATAATGGTGGAAGCCATGAGAGATACGCTTGTAAGGTTAGAGCAGTTCCAGAAAGCACCGCCACCGATGGTATGTGCAGAAGCAACGAAGACCTCGGTAAGAGCAGTACAGCCCCAGAAGGCAAAGCCCTTGATATCGTTAGTAGCGACGAATGCGTATTCAAGCTTGGTACAGCCTGCGAATGCAAACTCACCAATGGTTTCACATTCAACAGCGATCTCACGGATATCGGTACCGTCGAATGCATTTCTGCCGACTGCAATAACGATGTACTCGTTCTCGCCGAAAACAACCTTCGGAGGAATCACGATGCTGTCGGTCTTGAGACCTGCATCAGCGGATGCGGAATCTGCATAAGTGTTCTTTCCGACGATAGCGGTCATGGATTCAGCGTCGAGGGAGTAGTAAATACCCTGAGCATCAACCTGATTCTCGTCGAGAACCTGGATCTCATCAGCTTCGGTAATGGTGGGCATCATAGGTGCGTACACATCGGTACCGATATTTTCAGCACCGGCGGTCATTACAACAGCGCTCATGAGCATTGCTGCCGTAAGAATGAGAGAAAGAATTTTTTTCATTTTATTTCCCCTTTACTTATAATGTACTGTTTTATTTTATCTGAAGTCTTCCGACATTAGATACTTAGGAAGCTATGCTGCGCAGTATCTGTGCAGCATCGGTAAGATTGATCTTACCGTCGTAGTTGTAGTCAGCCTTTGCATTTACGGAAACGTTCCATCC
>JAGBGV010000334.1 GCA_017935805.1 Clostridia bacterium
AAGATCTTCTTTGAGGCGTTCATGTACTCAACCTTGCCGCCGCTTACGTATCCCAGCTCATCAAAAGTGATAGGCTCGCCGAAGATGACCGTGTTCTTCTGGAACATTTTCGTTTTCAGCCGCTTGTTATCGATAAACACCGGCACCACCGTAGTCTTTGCGTGATAAGCAATAAGCCCGATGCCGGATTTTATTTCGGTATTACGGGGGTCCTGCTTGCCGTAGCGGTGTCCCTGTGGGAAGATGCCCACAAGCTCACCCTCACCGAGAAGGGCAATAGTCTTTTTTATGCTGCCCACGTCCGCGCCGCCTCGCTCAACGGGATATGCACCCAGAGCCTTGATAAGGGGACGCAGAGGAGTCTTGAACAGCTCCGCCTTTGCCATGTAGCGCACCTGACGCTTTGCCGCCGCCGATATTACAAGCACATCGGAAAAGGCGGTGTGATTTGCGGCAATGATGCATCCACCCTCGGGGATATTCTCTAGTCCCACAGCCCTGATGCGGTACAGATACTTCACAGGTCCTGCGAATAATTTATACATCCGTTCGTAAAAAGTCATGACATTGATCCTTTTCAGAGTTATACTTTCGCGCTGAGATAGTCCTTCATAAGTCCTACAATGTAGTCTGCCGATGTTTCAACCGTGTATCCGTCGTTCACGAACATTACAGCGTCGTCAGCGGGCTTGAGAGGTGCCGCTTCCCTCTCGGAGTCCTGCTTGTCTCTGGCAATGATGCTCTCGAGTATTTCCTCAAAGGTTACATCAATTCCCTTTTCAAGCTGTTCGCGGTGTCTGCGTCTCGCTCTCTCCTCAGCCGTTGCTGTCATGAAAACCTTTATCTCCGCGTCGGGCATAATAACTGTTCCGATGTCGCGTCCGTCCATGATGCAGCCACCCTCTCTTGCAAGGCTTCTCTGCATCTCAAGGAGAAATTCTCTCACCTCAGGTATCTTTGACACAGCGGAGGCATAATATGACGCCTGCTCTGTGCGGATCTTGTTTCCAACCTGCTCGCCGCAAAGGGAAACGCACTGCTGTCCGTTCTCGTAGGTCAGCTTGATGTCCACCTCGGGAAGTGCCGCGATGATCCCATCCGTGTCGTATGCGTCAATACCGTGCTGCGCCATATGAAGTCCGACCGTGCGGTAAAGTGAGCCTGTGTCCACATAGATCAGTCCTGTTTTTGCGGCAACTGCCTTTGCAACGGTGCTTTTTCCCGCGCCGCTGGGTCCGTCAAGTGCCACTCGCAATTTACTGAAGTTCATTTTATCTCTCCGATCATCTTTTTCTTTATTTTTTGCCCGGGTGTCCGAAATTATGCAAATTATCTGTACGCCGCACCCTCGCCTGCCACACGGGCAGTAGAGAAGGCAAGCTGTAGATTGTATCCGCCGGTGTATGCGTCAATGTCGATCATCTCACCTGCCACAAACAGTCCGGGGTATGCCCGCAGCTCCATTGTCTTCGGGTTGATCTCGCTCACATCTACTCCGCCCGAGGTGATGATCGCCTCGTCAATAGGTCGGAATGTCTTTGGAGTGATCCTGAACGCCACAAGAGCTTCAAGGAGTCCGCCTCGCTCCTCACGGGTAACAGAGCCCGTTTTCTTTCGGGGATCAATGCCCGAGCGGTCCACCACATAGGGAATCAGCTTCTGGGGCAAGAGATCCGACAGGGAGTTCACAAAGTCTCGTGCCGAGTATTTTGCAAAGTCAGATATGATACGTCGGTCAAGCTCCTCACGGTCAAGTGCGGGCTTTAAGTTTATCTCCATTGTATATGAATCCACAGGGTATTTCTGCATATTAGCCGATGCGGAAAGCACCAGGGGACCTGACACACCGAAGTGGGTAAATAGCATCTCACCCATCTCGGAGTAAACGGTTTCATCTCCGTGTCGAACTGTCAGCCGTACGTTTTTCAGCGTCAGTCCCATAAGGGGAGAGAGATCCTCCCTTGTCACAATCGGCACAAGAGACGGCTTGAAGTCCGTTATCTCCACACCCAGCCGAGACAGCATCTTGAATCCGTCGCCGTCCGAGCCTGTTCCGGGGTATGACAGCCCACCCGTTGCAAGGATGACCGAGTCACATTCCGTCCTGTGGGCTCCGTTCACTACAGTCCAGCCCTCGCCGTTTGGTGTAATATCGGTAACTCTGGCGTTGCATATGACCTTCACGCCAAGCTCTCCCATTCTCCGAACAAGGGTGCCCTGTATATCCGCCGCCTTATCCGACACGGGAAAAACTCTCCGTCCGCGCTCGGTTTTCAAGGGTACGCCGAGTCCCTCAAAAAATTCCATTGTATCCTGCGGTGTGAAGCGGGAGAGAGGACCGTAGAGGAACTTCGGATTGCGGTTTACTGCGTCCATCACCTCGCGGGGAGTGCAGTTGTTTGTCACGTTGCAGCGTCCTTTGCCGGTGATGCGGAGCTTTTTGCCTGCGAATTTGTTTCGCTCAAGGACAGTAACTCTCGCACCGAGCTCTGCCGCAGTGATCGCCGCCATCATTCCTGCCGCACCGCCGCCGACTACCACCACTTGCGGTATTTTATAATCACTCATAAGCCGTCCGTTATTTGTTATTCATTGTGTATACGTTGTATTCCTTCCAGACCGCTTCAAGCTTGGTGAGGTTTTCTGCCACCTCGTCCTGCTTTTTCTTGCCGATGTAAGCGATCAGGGCGTTTATCACGCTCATTGGTGCAACAAGTGAGTCAGCAAATGATGCCATCTCGCTTTTTGCGATAAGTGAAACATCCGCGTGAGGCACGATGGGAGAGGACAGGCTATCGGTGAGTGCGATGACCTTCGCTCCTGCGTTTTGTGCAAACTCTGTCGCGTTAACGATGCTGGTGGTGTATCTGGGGAAGCTGATAGACACGAAAACGTCGCCGGCGTGGATGTTCATGAGATTCTCGAACAGTTCACTTCCGCTTGCAGGCTTGAGCAGGCGCACGTTTTCAAACATAAGTCCGAAATAGTGGCGCATATATTCAGCCAGTACCGCAGAGGAGCGCATACCGAGGATGTAGATATTCTTTGCGGAGAGCATCATGTCAGCCGCCTTGGCAAAAGCTGCGCGGTCAACGGTGTCGAGAGTGGATCTGATTCTCTCTGCATCCGCTGTGAGAATGAAGTCCAGCACCTCGTCCTCGTTCATTCGGTTGTTTGCCGCGTTGAGTCTCTGCACGGACGTAAGGCGCACACGGGTAGTCTCGCGAATCTGCTGCTGAAGCTGCGGGTAGCCGTCAAAGCCCAGCTCATTGGCAAATCGAACGACCGTTGACTCGGACACACCAACCTCAGCACCGAGTGCGGAAGCTGTCATATATGCCGCTTTGTCGAAATTTGCGATGATATATTTTGCTATAAGTCTGTGACCCTTTGAAAACTCATCCATTGAGTTTTCGATAGTCTCGATCAGATCCATATGATTTATCACGGATTTTATCCACCTGTATTGTTGTCAAAATTTTGTCATTATAATTATAGCACCACTCGGGCGCAAAATCAATCGAAAAATGCAAATAAGGTGAATGATTTTCGCCGCTTCACCCCACCGTCCCGACTAACCATCCGCTTCGAACAATCCCAAACTGCACTTTATTTCTTCACAAGCCTTCCCCTGTGGGGGAGGGGGACCGTTTGCGGTGG
>JAGBGV010000335.1 GCA_017935805.1 Clostridia bacterium
GGTCAGATGGCGGTGACGGCGAGACCATATTTATGAGTGAGAACTTCAGATGCAGTGAGCCTGTGATAGATTTTGTAAACGCAGTATCAAGGTATATGTTCCCTTACGGTCAGATTCCCTTTGAGGAAGGGGACCTTCTCGTACACGGAAGAAGCGAGATCGAGGGTGCGGAGATGAGTCCAGTTGAGGTTTGTCTTGTGGAAAGACCGGACAAACGGACAGTGAAGAAAAACCTTTCCGAGGATGGCGGCACTGATCCTAATGAGGATATAGTTATTCCGCCGAGTTTTGTGGTGGAGTGCGAATATATCGCACGTCGAATCAGGCATATGCTTGACTTTGAGACCTTGCCCGATAAAACTCCCATCAGGCCCAAGGATATTGCGGTAATGTACCGTATGGGTAAGGAGCGTATAGGTGTGCTTGTTGAGGCACTTGAAAAGTATAACATTCCCATTACAGACATGGAGAAGAAGCATCTTTTCAAGTATCCCGAGGTGCAGCTTCTTTTGTGTATTCTGAAGGCTGTGGACAATCCGTCAAGAGAGTTGTATCTTACAGGGGCAATGTATTCGTCATTGTTCGGTTTTACTCTCGGTGATATGGCGACACTGAAGACTCTTTACAAAAATGATGTGGATAAAGGAAGCCTTTGGGAGGCGGTGAGATATGCCGCGTCAAATCCCGAGAAGATATCCTCTGATCTTCTTCAAAAATGTACAGTTCTCATTGATACCCTTGCGGAATACCGTGCGCTTTCAGAAACACTTCCGTCTCATGCGTTTGTTTACAGACTCATCCATACACCTGCTGTGGCATGTGCCATTGAGGATGAGGGCGGGGCAGGTGCTATAGACCGTGCAATGCAGTTTTACGAGCTTGCACGAGGAAGGGATCTCAGCCTGTACGATTTTCTGATATATGCTGACCACGTTGAAAAAAGAAAGATGGAAGACTCGGAAAAAGGCGGAGGAGATGGAGTTTCGATCATAACCATCCACCATTCAAAGGGACTTGAATTCCCCGTATGTTTTCTCATGAGTGCACAGAAGCGATACAGCACCAAGGATCTTGAGAAATCCATGTTCCTTGACCGAAGCTTCGGCGTGGCGATGAAGCTTCCCGATGAGAGCGGTCTTGTTAATTGTGACAATGTTCTCAGACGGCTTGCAATGTTCAGAACGGAGAGGGAAAATGCTTTTGAAGAGATGCGCCTTCTCTACGTTGCAATGACAAGAGCCAGAGAGAGACTTATTATTACCGGAACGACGAACAGTCCGGAAAAGCTGCTTGGCAGAGCCTTTATGAATGCAAAGTACAGCGGCAGATACACTGTTCTTGCAAAGAATAATTATCTGGATATGATCCTTGAGGCACTGAACCTGTATGGCGGAAGGTTTGCGTCTGTTGTAACTGTACCATACAGCTTGAATGAGGATGAGATCTGTGAGGTTTTGGGAGATGATACCGAAGGTATCACAGATGCCGCTTCCGAAGATACTGTATCAGCAGAAGAGCTTGCCGACAAGCTTCGCGAAAGAATAGATTTCAGATATCCCCACGAGCATCTTGAAAATATCCCATCAAAGCTGACGGTATCAAAGCTTTATCCCGAGATACTTGATGAGTTTGACGACGGGGCTTCTGAGCTTGAGGAGGATGATGTAGCGGAGCCGTCTGTACCGAAGTTTATGCTGGGAACGAAATATTCTCCTACAGATGCGGGAAGTGCGGCGCACGTGTTCCTGCAGTTCTGCGATTTTGAGAGACTCCGTGATCTTGGCGTTGAAGCGGAGCTGTCGAGACTTATTGCCGAAGGATATATAAGCAAGTCTGACGGAGAAGCGGCAAATCGCGAGTATATCGAAGCATTCCGAAGAAGCGAATTTTTCGGGCGTGTGCTTTTGGCAAAGGAGGTCCGCCGTGAGTTCAGATTCAATGCGGCAGTGCCTGCGGCAACGCTTACGGGAGATGCAGAAAAATCCGCACTTCTCGAAAAGGACGGAACAGACGTTATCGTACAGGGTGTTATAGATATCGTGTTTACCGATGCTGACGGACGTCTTGTGCTTGCGGACTACAAGACCGACAGACTTACAAGCTACGAGCTTGAACACAAGTCTGCCGCGGCAGACAAGCTGTGGGCAAGACACAAGCGTCAGCTCGGCTATTACGCCGCAGTCTGTGAGAAGATATTCGGACGTGCACCCGATGAGGTAGTGATATATTCGATGCCTCTCGGGGAGACGGTGTAAAAATGAAAACGAGAGAGACACAGTCTCTCTCGTTTTCGTTACATTAGATAAATTTGTATCGTTTTTTTGTGTAGGTTGACTCATTGATAAATCTATAAAAATGTGTTAGAATATAATCGGGAAGCAACTCCGTATCTATGTAACCGAAAGGAGAAAATTATGAAAAAGCTTATATCTTTGATCATGGCACTTGTGATGCTTTTATCTTGTTTTGCCGTGACTTCTTTCGCGGAGGAAAAGCGTGAATTTACTCGCGGAGATCTGAACCGTGACGGAAAATACAATCTTCGTGATGTTAGTTTTATTTTGAAATATCTTGCAAAATGGGATTTTGGTCCTGATACCGAGCAGATAGGTATATATAGCGACGTAAATGAGGACGGTAAAACCAATCTATTAGATGCGGGATTTTATCTGAAGTGGCTTTCCGGCTGGGGCGGATATTTGATCGGCTGAACCACAACGAATAAGACAAACCAAAACGAGAGAGACGGCGTCTCTCTCGTTTTTCATATTATCATGCCTGTGATAAAGCTTGATGCGGCTGCCGCAAGTGCAACCACGATCAGCGGCTGCTTTACGTACGCAAGTACAAGTGCCACGGCAGTGCCCACGATGGCGGTGACGGTGTTTCCCGTTGAATAGAAGATCGCGGGGAAGGTCATTGCGCTGAGTACGGTGTATGGGATGTAGTAAAGAAAACTGCGGATGTACACAGAATCTATCTTTTTTGTGAAAAGGGTGAAGGGAATCATTCGTACAAGGTACGTGACTCCTGCCATTACCGCAATGTATAATACAATGCTCATGCCTGCTCCTCCTTTTTCTCTGACTCGTCGGAGGCTTCGTCATCTTTTATGGGGAAAAGCGCGGCGCATACGGCGGCTGAGATAACTGCGCTTATGATCACGGCAAATCCACCGGAGATAAAGGTAATGACGTATTCAAAAAGCACGCTGAAAATAATAGCGATAAACGATGCTGCAAGAACACTCTTTTTCTCTTTTGCTACGGGAACGACGATCGCGATAAACATACCGTACAGAACTATTCCCATTGCATTTGTCAACGATACGGGAAGAACCTGACCTGCGGCGGCGCCGAGAAGTGTGCCACCGCTCCACCCGAGAAAGGAGATGAGGATCATGCCGTACATGTATGACGGTCTGATCTTCCCAAACTGGGATGATGCCATGGCAAATATCTCATCCGTGATTCCGAATGACACGAGAAGTCTGTGGGGAAGGCTGAAGGATGAATCAAGCTTTTGGGACAGCGATATTCCCATGAGAGAATAACGTATGTTTATGACAAGCTGAGTCAGTGCCATTTCAATAAGAGTTCCGCCTGCGGCGA
>JAGBGV010000336.1 GCA_017935805.1 Clostridia bacterium
AGTTTTGATACACAAGAGTTTTTTGAAGCAGCTTTGATGAGGTCATACGGATCAAATATTGAAAATTTATCAGGAGAATGATATGAGCCGAAGAGATTATATTAACCGCGCAAAAGAGATTATTGCATCCCGCCGTGCAAACAGTATCGGACAGTTTGAAAAGAATACGCTTATTGCATCCTCCTCGATAAAAGGATTTGCCGAGATTGACCGCGCTATTTCGCTGACCGGGTCAAAGATCATGGCTGAAGCATTAGGCAGAAATACTGACGGTAAGACTATTGACCAGATACATGACGAATACGATGCACTTGTAGCTAAAAAGAAGCAGCTTCTCTCTGACAACGGATATCCAGAGAATTTCTGTGATATCAATTTTCACTGTCAAAAGTGCTCTGACACAGGTTATGTTGGAATTAATATCTGTGAATGCCTTAAAAAAGAGATAGTTGCAGCATCTCTTGGAGAATCCGGTCTCTATTCTTTAGTAGAAAAGCAAACTTTTGATACTTTTTCTCTTGACTATTACGAAAAAGATGATAAAATAGTGATGTCACAAAACGTGCGTATTCTTGATGCTTTTGCGACAAATTTTGTTCCCGGCGAGTCAGACAGCTTCCTTTTCCTCGGTGCTACCGGACTTGGTAAAACGCACCTGTCCACTGCAACTGCAAAAAAAGTTATTGAGCGGGGTGCTTATGTAGTTTACGAATCAGCACTGAAGCTGTTTGGTGACTATGAGGCGAGACGTTTCGGCAGCAACGGTTACTACGGCGACGGGGACGATGATGTCGAAAAGTATATAGACTGTGATCTCTTGATTATTGACGACCTTGGCTGCGAGCTGACAAATCAGTTCACTGTATCTTGCTTATATAATATCATCAACACGCGTATGATCCGCAAGAAATCAACAATAATCAGCACGAACCTTAATCAATTAGAACTTCGCAAGAAGTATTCCGAACGAATAATTAGCAGACTCTTTTGTGAATACAAGCCTCTTGTTTTCCGTGGTACGGATATAAGAGAACAAAAATTGAGAACAAATAAATAATTACATATTTCAGGAGGAATCCAAAATGAAAATTGGTGCAATGCTTGAATCCTTCAGACTCGGCTTCAGAGGCGGTGTTGAAAAAGCAGCTTCTCTCGGTATTGAAGGTGTCCAGATCTATGCTACAGATGGTGAGATCTGCCCCGAAACAATGACTGACGATAAGGTTAAGGAAACCCTTGATATTATCAAGTCCAACGGTCTTGTTGTTTCTGCACTTTGCGGCGACTTCGGACGCGGCTTCGCAAATCCCGAAACAAATCCTATTTACATTGAAAAGTCCAAGCGTATTCTTGATCTTTCCAAAAAGCTTGAATGTAATATCGTAACAACACATATCGGCCACGTTCCCGATGAAGAATGCGAAACAAAAGAAATCATGCGTAAGGCTTGCCGCGAGCTTGCTCTTTATGCTGACTCTGTTGGCGCTGCTTTCGCTGTAGAAACAGGTCCTGAAAAAGGTAAGGTTCTGGGTGAATTCCTTGATTCTCTCGGTGCCGGCGGCGTAAGAGTAAACTTTGACCCCGCTAACCTTGTGATGTGTGTTGATGACAGACCTGAAGAGGCTCTCAAGTATATCGGAAAGTACGTTGTACATACACACGCTAAAGACGGTATCATGCTCAAGAAAAAGGTTGAACAGGCTATCAGTATCGGCAAAGAAGCTCAGGAACACGAAGCTCTTCTTAAGATGGGCTGGAGCTACCTTGAGCTGCCTCTCGGCGAAGGTGACGTTAACTTTGACGTTTATCTCCCTGCTCTTGCTGCCACAGGATTCAACGGATTCCTTACCATTGAGCGTGAAGTTGGTGATCAGCCTGCAAAGGATATCGAAATGGCTGTTACATTCCTCCGTGAAAAGATCGCAAAGTACAACCTTAAGTAATTATGAAATTATTTATTGCATCCGATATACACGGTTCTGCGCACTTTGCGGAGTTGATGCTTTCGGAATTTGATAAGTCAGGAGCTGACAGACTCGTTCTGCTTGGAGATATTCTCTATCACGGACCGAGAAATGATCTGCCTGCCGACTATTCACCGAAGCGTGTAGCTGAAATGCTGAACAAGTACGCCGACAGAATCATATCAGTTCGCGGAAACTGTGAGGCTGAAGTTGACAGTCTAATGCTTGATTTCACAGTCACATCCGACTACGGTGTTATCTTCGACGGAATAGGGTCCTTGTATCTCTCACACGGACACAGAACAGTACCAAAGATGCCAAGCGGTTCCTTGTACATTACCGGTCACACTCACATTCCTCACGATTATACCGAAAACGGTGTTCGCTATCTTAATCCCGGCTCTGTCTCTATTCCAAAGAATGATTCACCGCACAGCGTGATCATTTACGAGGATTCAGACGTGAAATGGTATGATATCGTAAACAAAAAATACTACACAATATAATACAAAAAGACCTCCGACTGTATAGCCGAAGGTCTTATATTTTTGCTTATACTCAATATCAGCCGCAGCAAGTGCAGTTGAAGATGAGGAGAAGAAGAACGATAACGATGATCCACGCGATTGTGTCGTTGTCAAAGATGTTACATAAGCATCCCATGATAAACCTCCGAGCCAATATTGGCTGTATTTTGAGTTTTTCGAGCGACGTTTTCTCTCGCTCTGATATCATAGTATGCAAGCAGCACAGATGGGTTACTGCTTTTTCTGAAGAACAAGTTTATCGGTTGCGAGAAAATCATTCGCCGCGATAATGCTGTTTGTCGGAATATCAACTGAATCTCCGCAGATCTTGCATCTGACAGTTAAGTGATCGTCAAAAATATCAACCTCATAATCACCGTCAACACCGCAAGAACAGCTGATACATCCTTCATCAGCCAACTCATGCACAACGTACATTACAATGTCGAGAACCTGAGGGTCGGACAGCTCAATATTTCGCTCTCTAGTCTTTGAAAGTTCGGAATAATCGGTATCACCAAGCATCTCAAGAAGCTCTTTTTCAGATTCCTTCATTGCGTCTTCAACCTTATTTTGCTTGCCGATAAAGCAAATGTCAAATCCTGAGTAGCTGCAAGGCAACGCGAAGATATCTCTGTCAAAAAACATCTGAGTAGAGATTAGATATGAATGCGGTGTCTGACAAAGGAAGCACGGAACATTCAGACGTACCTTTTTATCTTTTGTGTATATGATTTCCATTTCAGACTCGCCGCAAGGGCATTTGAGACGGATCATATCCGCAGTGAGAGTAAAAATGCCCACCAAACTCATTACAACGCTTCCGCAACTCGGACAACGATAGGCAACGGTTGTTTCTTTTTTATCAAGTACCATATGGCAAATAACCTCAAAAATTTTTATGTATTGATATTATACCACCTAAATCCACAAAAAGCAAGAATATATTA
>JAGBGV010000337.1 GCA_017935805.1 Clostridia bacterium
AAACATATCTGCATCCGGCAGGGGAACATCGCCTGCGAGTACCTTATTTTTCTTCTTCATAACCTGCTCAACAACACAGGCTATAATGAAGATGACGATTCCCGTTACGGATATAATGGAGCCGTAGACAGCACACGCAGGCCTGTATCTCATTTCAAGAGCGTGCTCACCTGCAGGAAGTCTGAATGCTATCAGTGAGTCGAGCACCTCGAAAATCTCAACTTCTTTGCCGTCGGCGGTTATCTTCCATCCCTCGTCGTAGGGAATTGTGGTCATGATAAGCTCTTTACCTTCAGTCACGTTAATGGATCCGCTAAGGGTATCTTCGTTCCATTCGGCAATACTGAATTCGGGTCCGTTCTTGAGCTGTGTTACGAGGTCGAGATATACGTCCTCATCGAAATAATAGAAGTAATTCTTTTCACCTGCACGGATGTACAGATTCTCAACATCGTCTTTAAGCTCCAGTTTTACTGTGAGCTTTGCACCGGGCGCGTATGAACCCAGCTCGACAATTCTGTGAGTCTCATTTCCAAAGTAAGTACCCTTTTTTGCACCGTTTACAGTAATATTACACTCTCTGGGGTAAGTGGAGGGGATATACATATAGATGACATCACTTGTCTCGGCGGTGATGGTGTAGCTGACAGAACTCTTTTTTGATTTATCAATGGGGGTATATTTGGTGTGATCGGAGGTGCTTGTGGTCTTGAAGTTTGCAGATGTGGGATAGGACTGCTTGAGGTTTACGAACATATCTGCCTTATCTATTCCGAGAGCAGCGGCATAGATACCGTTCAGACGTTCAAAAGGATTATTGAGATCGGACTTCTCAGAGAAGAGTTTTATACTTGCCATTGAGTCACTTACACCGAAGGCAAGAGACATTGCATAAGGGTTATGATAAGCGTAAACAGTCTTATCGGACTGTTCTCCCGTGCCGTTTTCAGACATTACTTCGGAATAATACTCGGGAAGAGTCCCCTTGTTTTCACCTACAAGATATTTGATTCCGAGGAGGGAATCTGTTGCGGGAGTTGAACCGATATACTTTGACCAGTGAGACTTTGATGCAAGTCCAAGATACTGGAGGAGCTTTATGGTATCAGCGTTAAGGGTGGAAGTGGAGTTGGAAAGTCCGAATACGTTTTGTCCGAGATTGTCATTGGTTCTCTTGAAGGTGACCTTCTCGGCGCGGTAGAAGGATGTGTCAAGCTCGTGGAGCTTGTCAAAAGCAGGAGTATACAGATCCATATGGTTTCTGTATGTGGTTCTCTTTGTGTAAACTACATCGTCGTCAAGAGCCATAAGGTTTGCAAGACCTGCAGCATACATCTCAAAGCCAATAAATATGGTGAGGATCAGCACCGCTGTTCTCTTGACCTGTTCTTTGTGGAACGTTATGCCCTTCATAAGAAGGAGATATACTGCAATAAATGCGAGAGATGCCCATACTGCGGTGAGATCCGGGAGATTCTCATATTCGAGCTTCTGAAGG
>JAGBGV010000338.1 GCA_017935805.1 Clostridia bacterium
AAACGTGAAGTTTGTTGTGTCGGACGACATCAAACGCAGTGACGTTATCTCTTACGGTGTTGAGGATTATGTTGTTGCCACTCCCGGAATGGATATCAAGCTTGAGAGCAAATTCCGTCTCAAAGCACTTCCCTCCACTGACTGCGGTGTTGCATATCTCGCAGGAGTAAACGGCAGAAATATATATCACGCCGGAGACCTTCATCTGTGGCTTTGGGAAGGCATGACTGAGGGAGAGGTCTACGCTATGACCACAAGATTCCGGGAATACACAAAAGGCCTGAAGATGTTTAACATCGACACGGCATTTCTCCCCCTTGATACACGTCAGGGCATCTATTCCTTCCTCGGATTTGATTACTACATGAGAAACTTCAAGATCAATCATGCGATCCCCATGCATTTCTTCGGCTCATCAAAAATTTGTGAGGATCTCTTGTACGATCCGATCTCCCGCGACTACAGAAGCAAGATCATTCCCCTGACCCGCGGAGGAAAAGCAAATATTCGCTGATATTTCCCTTGATTTATTCATAATTGAGGAATATAATAATCTTAATAAATACATACCAGTGCAATAACACCCCCGTTCATTCAAAAACGGGCTTTTTGCACGTTATTACACTTTAGCATTGGAGAAAAGTTATGGCTGATATTTTTGATCTGTTTAAGAAAATCGCTTCCGAAAAAAAGACAGACGGCGGAAGCATTGAATACATTATTGTTGGACTGGGCAATCCCGGAGAAAAGTACACATACACACGCCATAACGCAGGATTTCTTGCAATGGACTATATTTCACAAAAGCTTTGCGTGAAGATAAACAAAGTCAAGTTCAAGGCTCTTGTGTGTGATACATCTATCGGATCACACAGAGTACTGCTGATGAAGCCGCAGACATACATGAACAACTCCGGAGAGGCTGTTCGCGAGGCTTTGGATTTTTACAAGATCGCACCGGATCATGTTATCGTTATATCTGACGATGTTGCACAGGCTCCCGGACGAATGAGAATTCGTAAGTCCGGTTCAGCAGGCGGTCAGAAGGGCTTAAACAGTATAATTGTACATTTGGGCACAGATCAGTTTCCCCGAATCCGCATTGGTGTCGGTGAGAAGCCTAACCCCGAATATGACATGGCTGACTGGGTGCTCGGAAAAATACCGGACGGAGATCAGGAAAAGCTGTTTTCTATCTTCGGATGCGTGAACGATGCACTTCCCTTACTCCTTGACGGAAAAACTGATGATGCAATGGGTAAATTCAACGGAGTGAAATTCTGATTAAGGTAGATTATGAACTACAGATTATTATGTGATATTTTCAGGCGAGGTCGCGAATACGGTGCTCTGAAGCAGGCGATCGAAGCCCCTGTGTACGGAAAGCGGACGCCTCTTCACGTCAGCGGACTAACTGAGGGAGCAGAATATATTTTCCTCGCTTCGGTTTCAGAGGATCTTGCAAATGCCAAGTCTCCTCTCACCCTTGTTTTCCCTGACAGCAAGAGAGCATCGTCGTTTAATGTGTTCCTGCGCTCAATTGGAATCAATTCTGCGTATTTTCCCGGACGCGAATATTGCTTTTCAAATATTACCTCGTCTCATGAGCTTGAGGGTGAGCGTCTCGGTATTCTTTCGGGACTGTGCGGACTTCTGCCCGATAATCAGCGAGCAACAGTTATTTGCACAACTGCCGAAGCAATGCTGCAGATCACGCTTCCACGGGAAAAGCTGACAGAGCTTTGCACAAGAATAACATTTGATACACCAATTGACACAGAGCAGCTTGGAGCGCGGCTTTCGGATGCCGGATACACACGGGTAGATCTTGTTGAGGCAGTCGGACAGTTTGCTATCCGCGGTGGTATCATTGACGTATATCCTCCGGGAAACGAGCCTGTGAGAATTGAACTGTTCGGCGACGAAGTAGACAGACTGGGCACTTTCTCTGTTGAAACACAGCGATTTGTTGATATGATCAGTGATGAGCTTGTACTGCCGCCTGTGCGCGAAGTAGCCGTAACTGCAGAAAAAAGGCTCATACTTTGCGATATGATCCGCCGACAGATCAAAAAACTTGGTCAAACCTCCGATATCGGAGATAAGCAGACCCGCGCTATCACTGTTCTTCAGAGTGAGCTCTCCTCACTTGAGCACGGATTTGATATAAACTTCGGAGACAAATATCTTCCCGCAATATTCCCTGAGTCAGCTTGCATGCTTGACTACACTAACTGCGCGGTGATACTTGTTGACTCCGCTTCAATTGAAGAAAGAACATCTGCTTCAGCCGCGCTGACAGAGCAAAGCATCACGGATATGATCGAAAATCTCGAGATGCCTGCTATGAAGGGTGGCTTATATCTGCGCGAATTCGATGAGATCCTCACCCGTCAAAGCGGTCCCACTGTGCTATGCGATGCTCTTGCCCGCAACAGAAGCGGTATCCGTTCGGGAGATCTGTTTGTGTTTAACACCCGTCACGTTACCGCTTATGCAGGCAACACTGCCCTATTTAATGAGGATCTTGCGCGGTTTACCAAAGAAAAATATTTGTGTGCAGTCATCTGCTCGAGTGACTCGGAAAAGACGGCAATTATGGAATCCCTTACCCACGAAGGATACACAGTCGCATCAGCTGACGGCGAGGGTAGCCTTAAGGAATTCCTCGGCAGCGGAAAGCTACCTGTTGCTGTTATGACAGGTGAGTTCTGCGGCGGATTTGAGCTGACTTATCCAAAATTTATTTTGATGGACTTTTCACGCGGATCATCCCGTCCGTCAAGAGGCAGATATTTCAAAAAAGCAAAAATGCGCGCAAAAGCAACTGAAGCAATTATGTCTTATGCCGATCTTTGCGTAGGCGATATTGTTGTTCACGACGCATACGGCATCGGGCAGTACATGGGGCTTGAAAATCTGACAATTGACGGCAGCTCCAGAGACTATGTCCACATCAAATACGCAGGCAGCGACAAGCTGTTTCTCCCTGTAGATCAGCTTGATCATGTTTCAAAATATATTGGTGCTGGCAGTGACACCGGTGCAGTTAAGCTGTCGAAAATGGGCGGTGCTGACTGGAATCGCACAAAGACAAAAGCAAAAACCGCAACTCGGGAGATGGCGAAAGAGCTTATTGAACTTTATGCCCGCAGACGTCGCACCAAGGGTATCGCATTTGATCCCGATGACGCAATGATGCGTGAGTTTGCCGACTCATTTGAGCATGAGGAGACAGACGGTCAACTTGCGGCTATAGACGATATACGCCGTGACATGGAGCAGCCGTATCCCATGGACAGACTCCTCTGCGGCGACGTTGGCTACGGAAAGACTGAGGTTGCACTTCGAGCTGCATTCAAGGCCGTAATGAGCGGAAAGCAGGTTGCGGTGCTTGTTCCTACAACCATTCTCGCATATCAGCATTTCCAGACCTTCCAAAGCCGTATGCGTGCCTTTCCCATAAGAGTTGACATGGTTTCCAGATTCCGCTCACACAATGAGCAAGCGGCATCCATTCGCCGAGTTGCAAGAGGAGATACGGATATAATAATCGGTACTCACAGACTTATTTCCAAGGACGTAGAGTTCAAGGACCTCGGTCTCATAATCATAGACGAGGAGCAGAGATTCGGTGTTGCACAAAAGGAAAAGCTGAAGCAGCTTGCAGTAAACGCTGATATCCTCACTCTGACAGCAACTCCCATTCCCCGTACCCTGAACATGGCAATGGGCGGTATCGTTGACATGAGTGTTCTTGAAGAAGCGCCCGGGCTTCGCTCTCCTGTGCAGACTTATGTAATGGAACATGATGACGCAATCATCAACGAGGCTATCAGACGTGAGCTTCGTCGAGGCGGTCAGGTGTTCTACCTTTACAACAAGGTCGAGGGTATTTATCATGTCGCTGACAAGCTACAAGAGGCTATGCCAGACGCAAGAATTGCTGTTGCACACGGAAAAATGGATCGAGAATCCATTGAAGAGGTGTGGGACATGATAATCCGCGGAGATATCGATATTCTCGTCTGCACAACGATCATCGAAACGGGAATTGACGTGCCCAACGCCAACACGCTGATCATTGAGAACGCGGAAAACTACGGATTGTCACAGCTGCATCAGATTAGAGGTCGCGTGGGTCGCTCAAGCACAAGGGCGTTTGCATATTTTACCTACCGCAAGGGAAAGCAGCTTACCGATATTGCCGAAAAGAGACTTTCCGCAATTCGTGAGTATGCTGAATTCGGTGCGGGCTTCAGAATCGCGCTGCGTGACCTTGAGATAAGAGGTGCGGGCAATCTGCTCGGCGCTGAACAGCACGGTCATCTTGACGCAGTCGGTTATGACCTGTACATGAAGCTGCTTGAAGAGGCGGTTATTACGGAAAAGGGTGAGGAAATTAAGAAGCCCCTGCCCGAATGCGCTGTTGACATCAGATGCGACGCATATCTGACAAAATCATATATCGCATCTGCTCCGCAACGAATGGATATGTACAAACGCATTGCGCGGATCGAAAACGAAGAAGACTACGACGACATCATTGATGAAATGTGCGACAGATACGGTGAGCCAAACTCACAGGCAGTCAACCTCTGCAGAATCGCCAGAATCCGCGCAATGGGACGTGTAGCCGGCTTTACCAAGATAGAAGAAAAAGACGGTAGAATCCGTCTCTACTCCCAGAATTTCGATGTGGGTGCCGTTCAGAAGCTTGCTATAGCTTATCCGACACTTGGAGTCAAGGTCATGCTGGGTCAGAACCCGTTTATTGTGATGAAGTCAAAGCCAAATATGAGAAACACAGAATTTCTCCTTGAGCTTCTTGAAATGTATTTGGGCTTCATTAAAAGTGAGGAATAACCGATCATGAAAAAACAGTTTTTACAAATAATTTCGCTGGTATTGTCACTCATCATTTTGCTTCCCTTTGCGGGGTGCGTCAAGGATGAGCCTGTCCGCCCTATATTGCCAAAGGAAGAACGAGTTGTGCTCTCTTTCCGTGGTGAAACAATAACGGAGAGCGAATTCGGGTATTATCTATCCCTCTACAAAGGAAGATTTGCCCGCGCTTACGCTGATTTTTCTGATACAGATGAGTTCTATTCAAGTGAGTTTGGCAGCACAACAATGGAAGATTATCTCTTTGGCACAGTAGTACAAAATGTTAAGCGGACTCTCATAAGCGAGGCGCTGTATTCCGAACAAGGCTTTGACGATGCAGATTTGATCGCAGAAGATATCGGTTACTATATAGAATCTCTTATCTATGAGCGTTACGGAAATGACAGAGAAGCTTTTTCGAAAGCGCTTGCAGCAATCGGCATCACTGAAGAACAGCTAAATCAGATATATATCAGAGACGAGATGACATACTCGCTGTTCAGCTACCTTGCCAACGAAAAAGCAACCATTGGCTTGAATGACTCCGCTAAACAGGAGTATCTCGAGAAAAACTACGCGCGAATCCGCCACATTTATGTGAACAACAAGTACACATATCTGACCGATGAGAGTGGCGCTCCTGTCTACGGTGCTGACGGAAAGCAACAGACTGCTCCCCTGACAGGTGAAGCTCTTTCAGCAAAAAATGCGCTGATTTCCGCAATTGACGAGTCCCTTGGTGACGGTGGAAACTTTGACGAGATCTACTCCGCCCTCTCCGAGGACAAGTACTACGAAAACGGATATTATCTCACGCAAAATACGGAGTTTATCGACGCTGTTGTTTCTGCCGCGTTCAATCTTGAAGTCGGAGAATGGGTAAAGCTCACATCCGATGTGGGAACGCACTACGTTATGCGACTCCCTATGGATCAGTCACCATGGGAGAACAACGACAACGCTGATTTCTTCGGCGATTTCAATGATGCGGTGTTAAATGAGCTGTTCGGTGAATATCTCGATTCATTCTCCGACGAAGTTAGCGTAAACAAAGATGTACTTGATGATTTTGACATCAGAAGTGCGAAGATCAACTACAACTTCTGATTCATTTTGTCGAGAGGTATTTTATACGGGTAGCCTCACCACCCCGAAGGTGTCGCTCTGCTTTGTTTTTGTCGAGTACTGATTTCACTTCCCTATACATTGCAGGGTTTGTCCTTGACAGCTTTTCGGTCACGTCCTTGTGAACGGTGGATTTGCTTATTCCAAACCACGCCGCGGCCTCTCTGACGGTGCATCCCATTTCTATTATGTATTTTCCAAGCTCTTCGCTTCTCTCGCAATAGTCAAGCCTCATATGCTCCTCCGTGGTGTTCTTACACTTCCAATATATGAGGTCCACGAGATAATATATTACCCAAAAAGAAAAATAACCGAACGATCTTTTTCCGACCGTTCGGTGTTTGTTTTGATTTAGTTTTCAAATGCGTATACGGTGGTTGTGTCGTACTTTTCACCGGGACGAAGCACGATGTTGGTAAAGCCCTCGTGATTGATTGAGTCGGGCATTGCCTGTGTCTCAAGGCAGATCGCGCAGTGCTTATACTGAGGTACGCCGCCCTTGAAGGCAGGGTCGGTCAGCACGATCATGTTGCCTGTGTAAACCTGAACGCAGGGTGCGTCGGTAAATACACTGAGCTTTCTGCCGGACTTCGGCTCTGTAACAACTGCGCGGAGCTTGATCTGACCGTCGTAGTCGATGCATACGAAGTTGTTGTCAATGCCGCCGAATTCCTGCATCATGGGATGATCTGCGCCGAACACGCTGCCCACAACCTTGGTTTCACGGAAGTCATAAGGTGTGCCTTCAACGTCGATCAGCTTGCCGTCGGGAATAAGCTCGGTATCAAGGCTGTTGATCTTGTCGCAGTCGAGCCACAGAGTATGATCATCAATAACGCCGGCCGCATATCCCGCAAGGTTGAAGTAACCGTGGCTTGTCATGTTAACAATAGTGGGCTTGTCTGTTGTTGCTTCATAGTGAATTGACAGCGCGCCGGTATTAGTAAGAGTATATGTAACCTTAACAGTCAGAGTTCCGGGGAAATTCTCTTCTCCGTCGGGGCTGACATATGTGAGAACGAGCTTGGGCTCTTTCCCGTCGATCTCTTCTACATCCCAGATCTTTGCGTTAAAACCATACTTGCCGCCGTGGAGAGTGTTCTTGCCGTTATCGTTCTGTACAAGCTGATACTCTACCCCGTCAAGAGTGAACTTACCGCCGCCGATTCTGTTTCCTACTCTGCCGATAAGAGCGCCCTGATATCCGTTTGCAGTAAGATAGCTGTCAATATCATCATATCCGCAAACAACGTCTGCTACCTCACCGTTCTTATCCTTCACCCACAGGTTCTTGATAATTCCGCCGTAGTTGAGAATGGATGCGGATGTGATGGATCCGTTATCAAGTGTATAGGAATATACCTTGCAGCCGCAGGGCATATATCCGAATAATTCTTTTGTAATCATATACTTCTCCGTCAGTCTTCAAATCCGTTGGGATTGTTCTTCTGCCATCTCCAGGAGTCTTCGCACATTTCACGAATGCCGTTTTCAGCCTTCCAACCAAGCTCGCGAAGAGCAAGATCAGCACTTGCATAGCATGTTGCAATATCTCCGGGACGTCTTGCCTGGATCTGATAAGGAACCTTTACACCAGTTGCGGCTTCAAAGTTCTTTACGATATCGAGAACACTGTAGCCGTTGCCTGTACCGAGGTTATACAGCTTAAGTCCGCAGTTTTCCTTGAGCTTATTTACAGCCTTAACATGACCTACAGCAAGGTCAACAACATGGATATAGTCGCGGACAC
>JAGBGV010000339.1 GCA_017935805.1 Clostridia bacterium
ATATCGAAGCAAAGACTCCTTCATTCCTTTGCGATGAGGAATCACAGACTTTAGCAATGGTTGCGGAGGGTAAATGGGCAGTTTGTGAGCAAATTTGGCTTGACAAACTTTTGGAATACGGATATATTAAGAAAAACAATACCGGCTATGAGCCTGCGATAGTGGTATTAAATGTCGGTACGGCGGAAAACAGTTGGATGACTTTTACTGACGAGGAAAGAAAAACGATTACCCGTACCGTTGAAGAAATCAAAGAAATTGTTTCAGAAGCAAACGAACTTGCTTTTAATCTTATTGCTGAGTCACTGCCGCCCTTATTCAAAGATAATGAGAGAATGTGTTATTTCGCTTGCAGCAACAGTACTATATCGAGAAATATTGTTTTCATGCAGGCAATAAAGGATGGCTGGATAAAATATACCGAGAACACCGGCAAAACAGTGGGAGCGTATATTTATATCTGATCTTCAAATAACAAATTACCGCCGAGAGTAACAGTTCAGTCGCTCCCGACGGTATTTTTTAATTCAGTTGTTATTTCATGTGGCGAGGATTTTTATGTATTAAGTATTATTGCGTATCAGTTCCGAGCATTATGCGGATGATCTCGCGGTCCGTTTCAGCCATGCCGTTTTGTGCAAGCTGACCGACATTTTGAATGGTTGCTTCAACACCGCCTGCAACGATACCGTCACCGCTGTAGAATTCCTTGCCGTGCATATACATCTGCATTCCGAGGAGTCCCGATTCAACGGCTGAGGCTATCTTTGCCGCACAGCTTGCCTTGGCACCGTCGCAAACGACACCTGAGTTGATGGCAAGTGCATTGACGATAGTGTGCTCGATCTCGTCAAGTCGTCCTCCGTAGAGGTACATTATTCCGGCACCTGCACCGCATCCTGCACTTATTGCACCGCAGTAAGCGGAAAGGCAGCCGATGCCTGTTTTTAGGTGGATCGTTGTGAGATTTGAAACAAGGAGCGCACGGTAGAGCATTTCCCCTGTAACGTTAAGCTCCTTTGCGTAAACGATAACGGGGAGGGAAGCGGTCATGCCTTGATTTCCGCTGCCGGAGTTAATGATCACAGGCAGTTCACATCCGTTCATTCGTGCATCGGATCCTGCCGCAGCCCATGCTTTCGCACGGTTGTAGACTGTGTCGCCATATGACATCAGAAGCGTTCTTCCGATAGCGGCGCCGTATTTTCCGGTGAGACCTTCTTTGGCAATAGCAGTATTGTAGTTTATCTGCCGGTCGAGAAGTTCACGCACGTCATCAATGTGAGCCTCCTCCGCAAATTCAATGATGCCTGCAATGGAAAGAACTGAGTGGTCAACCCGGGATTTTTCCGCTTGTATATCTGCGGAGAAAACTGTCACGCCGTCCACTTCAATGAGACAGAGTCCTGTGTGACGGTCAACTGTGCGGGCGTAAACTGTGTGATCTGCATTTTTGAGAGTTATGCCGATATCAAGCACGCGATCGCTTTCCGCCTCGCTTACAGTGATGTCGGTCGCCTTAAGGAATTCAGCAATTCCTGCCCGGTGTTCGTCTGTTATGCCGGAGAGAACCTCAAGCTCGAGAGTAGGATCTCCCGCAATGATACCTGCGGCAACAGCACTTTTTATTCCGCGCAGACCGCCGGTTCCCGGTACCATAACGCTTTTTACGTTCTTGATAATATTACCGCTAACACAAACCGATACAGAAGTCGGCAGACCGTTCATGTGCGCCTGCGCTTTTGCAGCGGTAAGTGCAATTGCGATAGGTTCGGTGCATCCCATGGCAGGGACAAGCTCATCCCGGAGTATATTCAGATATGCCTCGTATGTTTCTCTGTTCATAGGTGTCGCCTTGCCTTATTACTTATTTTTTTATGAATTCTTTTGCGATAAACTCAATGAATCTCTCAAGTGCGCCATCCCAGAAATCCCAGTCGTGCTTTCCGTCTATTTCTTCATAAACATAACCGAAGGGATCGCCCTCGAAGGATGTGAAGAAGTCACGGGAGTTGTGTGCGTGTTCGAGAAGGAAGTCTTCGTTGCCGATGGTGTGATAAATGCGGGGAGCAGTCTGACCGCTTTCAGCAATTCTCTTTGCGTTGCCGAGAACATCCTCTTCTGTGCCGAGTATCTGTCTGCCTTCGTAGCGCATAAAAGCAGTGCGGCTGGTCACAGGGTCAATATTTGATGTGTCTTCGGGAGGGAGTCTGTATGTGATTCCGCCTGAGAAGCAACCGATTGCGGAATACTTGTCAGGATTAGCAAGACCGATCTTAACTGCACCGTTTGCACCCATAGACGCACCTGCTATAAAGTTGTTTTCTCTTGCGGGGGAGAGACCGAAGAAGGAGTACATAAGCTCGGGAAGCTCTTGGGTCACGTAATCGTAGTAGTTCTGACCGTGTGCCATGTTGGTATAAGCGGAGATCTCGCAACCGGGCATTACAACTGCGATACCGTATTTTTCGGCATAACGCTCTACGGAGGTCATTCTCTGCCACATTGTCTCGTCTCCCATAGCTCCGTGAAGCAGATAGAGAACGGGGGTGTTTCGGTTATCGGTGGGGTCGTCAGACTTCTTCTGAGGTACGATAACATCGATATTTCCGCAGCGTCCGATCTTATTAGCGTAAAAATGAAGATGAATAAGTGCCATCGTTATTTCTCCTCTCCTGCTTCCTGCGCTTCTCTCTGTGCAATTCGCTCATCAATAAACCAGAACATGGGTCTGATCTGAGGCTCCCAACATACCCAACCGTGACCGCCGGGGGACTCATTATATGTCAGGTCATAGTTGAGATTGGTCAGGTGATCGCGCATTTTTCTGTTGTATTCGATAAGGAAATCCTCACTTCCGCACCAGATCCATACAGTGGGAACGGGACCGCCGGAGTTCTTTACTTTTTCAGCAAGATAGAAAAGATCGTTTTCCGAGCCGTCAAGTTTATCGATATCTCCGAAAATATCGGTGCAATATCTCATGTTCTTGAGGGAGGGCAGCCAGTGAGGGTCAAAAGCTGCGGACAGGCAGAGTGCTGTGGAGAAGGTTTCGGGGTAAGTAAGTGCCATTTTCAGAGCACCGTAACCGCCCATAGAGTTGCCTGCCACATAAGTATCCTCTCGTCTTTTGGACATAGCGGGGAAGAGCTGGCGCATGATCTTCGGCAGTTCCTCACCAATGAATGTGCGATATTTGAAGCCGAACTGCATATCAGTATACCAACCCAGATAAGTGGTGGGCATAACAACTGCGAATCCATACTGTTCGGCAGTAGTTTCGATAGTCGTGCGGCGCATCCAGGTGCTGTGGTCATCTGTCATGCCGTGAAGAAGATAGAGTGTGGGATAAGTTGCGGGAACCTCTCCCTCATATATGCCGATGCAGCCCCGTGTTCTCTGAGGAAGAAGAACGTTTACTGACATCTGCATCTTCAGAACTTCTGAATAGATGTTGACTTCAAGAAAAGCCATAATATTAACCTCCGTTGGGGTAGATTGAGTCAAATTTGAGTTTGGCGTTTTTTCTTCTGTAATTATATCATGCTTTTTTTGTTTTGTACAGTAGAAGCGGCGATTTTTACTTCATTTTTTCGGCAGTAAACGCATAAAATAGCAGGGGGGGATATTAATGATGTGTAATTCTTCCGCACTGCGCGAAAAGGATGTGATAAACATATGCGACGGTCGGCGGCTGGGATTCATCTGCGATTTTGTCATTGATACCGACTGCGGTAAAATATGTGCGGTGTATGTGTCAGACCACTTTTTCAGTTTTTCCGGTCAAAAGAACTCCATAAAGATAGGCTGGGAGTGTATTTCCTGTATCGGAGATGATACAATTCTTGTGCGGGTCGAAGGATATGACGGATGCAGGGAGAGCAAATGCGACTGCGACGGCGGAAAAAAGAAAAAAAGCGGATGGTTTTTGTAAAACAAAAATGCCTTGAGCGTATCAGGGCATTTTTTAAAGTTTTATTTTTGCTCAGAAAGATACTTTTCTATCAAGGCAGCAATGCTCCTCGGAGTTTTCAGAAGAGTTCTGTCGATCCTTGTGGGCTGTATCATTATTCCTTCGTCCTCAAGGTATGAAAACAACTCAATAAATGCAAGAGAATCAAGGATGCCGCTTTCAATCAACTCACAGTCCGGATCTAAGACCGCGTCGTCTTCACAAATTTCATACAGTATTTTAGAAATATCTATCATAAGTTTTCCAGTGCCTTTCTATCAATCTTTTGGTTGTGGTTAACAGGCAACTTGTTCACAATTTTTATCTTTTTTGGTATCATGTATGACGGAATGATCTTTGAAAGCTTCTTTTTGATATGGACTTCATCCAGATCACCCTCCACGGTGACAAATGCCCATATTGCTTTTACAGTGCCGTCGACGCTATACTTTGGAATAACAACACATTCTGTAACTCTGTTGATCTTCAGCAAATTATTCTCTATTTCGCAAAGCTCTATACGATATCCTTTGTATTTGATTTGAAGATCCTTGCGCCCGTTGTAGTACAGCTTGCCGTCTTTGATATAGCCGAGATCTCCCGTACGGTAGAAGTTGCATCCGCAGCTTTTATAGCAATTTGGACTGTCCTGCTTAAGATATCCTCCAAAAACACTCTTGCCCTGTAAAATTATTTCGCCGTCGTCAATTGTTATTTCCGTGGCAAATGTATCGGTGTTTCCTATGGGCAAAGTGTTTTCAGTGAACAGCATATCTCGCGTAATCTCCGTGGCAGATACGGCGGATGTAGCTTCTGTCGGACCGTATGCATTGATGATTTTTATGTTGCTAAATCTTGTAAACAACCGTTCAACTGTCTTTTTATCGAGTGTTTCGCCGCAAAAATATATGCATTTCAAGAATGGGCAATAATCTTCGCAAAACTCGTCATCAAGTAGGCAGAGTCTTGCGAAAGTAGGAGTTATGACCGCTACGTTAATTTCATTTTTTTTGATAAACTCAGCGACGTTTTCTTTGTCCGGTTCATATGAAACCAACCTGTGACCGTTGCACAGTGAATAAAACAGATCGGCAACGCTTAGATCAAAGCAGAATTCCGCCTGGTTCATCACGTTGATATAGGAATATTCGCAAAGCGGTCTGAGAGAACTGATCCAGTCAATGAAGTTGTTAAGATTCTCTTTGGATATTGGAACACCCTTCGGAACTCCTGTGGTGCCGGAAGTGAAGATTATGTAGACGATATTCGATTCAGTGCAAATTCCGTCAAGCTTTTCAAAAACGGACAATTTCTCTGGCGGGATACAGCAGCAACCGGTTATTTCGATGGCTTCGTTGGTCAGCACAAGAGTGGAGCTCGCCAGACTTGCAATTATCTCTATTCGTGAGATCGGGGAGCTCATATCGAGGGGAATATATGTCCTGCCTGCTATGATACAAGCGAGGATGGAGATAACTGTGTCTAAGCTTTTTTTACCATATATTATCACGGGTGAGCTTCCTTGCTTTTTTAGAAGATCGGCATAAATGGAAGCTTTGTTAAAAAGTTCACTGTAGGTAATTGATTGGTGGCCGATCTTGTATGCGATGCTATTTGGATGCGAGAGTGCATGCCGGCGGATCTTATCGAGCATAGCTTTCTCCTCTGATCTGATCTGCAGGGATCAAACTATAGTCATACATTACTTCGGAATGATTGTCGAGAATAAGTTCCTTGCGTATCTGCTCTCCGGTTTCTTTGTCAATAACGAGACGGTATACTTGAGAAACTCTGTAATATTTATCATTTTCCTTGATAAAATGATGGTTTTCTTCAACAATCTTATATCGGTACTGATATGGTCTTTCGCTGCGTAGTTCCCCACACAGCTCTTCGTTATTGCACCAAACTAATATCTGTACGGTTTGATCTGTAGTATTTTTGAAACGGTAATCCAAATTATTGTACAAAATTGATGTGCCAGTTCCAAATGGTACACGCCTGCGTTCATCCGGGAACAGAGCATCGCTGTGATGATGAAGTTCGGTAACAGTGAGCGGGCTGTTAAGAACAAGCCAATGTATCATGTTGGCCATCTGGCAGAGTCCTCCGCCGATATCCGAAGAGAATTTTCCGTTGCTTATGACAAGTCCTGCTTTGTACCCATCTTTGGCCTTAACTTCCCCTACAGTTTTCCAGTACGAAAATGTTTCTCCAGGACGGATGATTATTCCGTTTATCTTCTTGCATGCTAACTCAATGTTTGTGACCTTGTTTTCCTGAAGCTTGATATCGATTCCATGGAGTTTGCGTATCAAAAGAGACGTATGACCTTTTACGGTACAGGGAAGTTCTGCGTCTTGAATAGTTCGAGCAATTATGTCTCGACTGAACAACTCTTTGATATTTCGCCGCAATATCTCCTTGCGTAGAGATATTCGATAGCAGGTAGGGCTTATTTGACAAAAAAGCTTTCTTCCCATTGGCATACCTCGAATGTTATCATTGATGAAATCATTGTATCATAGTAACTGAAACATTGCAATAGCTATGTTTGATTTTGCAATCTAAAATGTTAAATTGCTAAATCAAAACGGCAAAAAACCTCCGTAAAACAAAAAAAGCCCTAAAATTGGAAGTGACCCTCAACCGCTCTCTTACTGCAGCTGAAGGTCACTTCCACTGGTTCTTGATATCTAACATCTTTTTGTGTTCCTCTCTTTCTGTCCGTTTCGGACTGTCTGCCTGTTTACGCCGAATCAATAATTCTTAAAACATCTTTTTACATCTTTTGATCTCGTAATGGAGTATCCACATCGTTTTGATTCTTAATACTGCGTCCAGGCGATTTTTTGATCCATCGGATCGTTTTTTTTCAGACTTTGTTTTGCGGATCTGTTACTGCCGGTTTTTTATATTGTTCTAATTCTTTTATCTTATCTTCTTTAATGCTTCGTCATTTTTTTCGGAGCTTTTTTATCCGATTCTTTACGTCTGTATTCTTTCCTGTTTGAATATGTAAAGCGTATCACCGCCGTGCTTTTTCCGGCAATCCGAGCATTAACTTGTTGATCCTCCGCTTGTCACTAAAGTCTGATTCTTTAGTTGTACATCGGTGTGTACCTCTCTTTCTTTTCTGTGACTACATTATAGCACAGTTGATCCGGGAAATCAATTGGTAATTTGTGCAAAGTTTATAATAAGTTTTTGTGTAATCAGCAGAAATTTGAGAAGTTTCGATATTTCTATTTACAAACATATACGATTTGTGATATAATAATTCTTGTGGGCGTGTCTCGAAAAGACGGTTGTTTTTTGGGGGCGTGCCCTTTTGTTGTTCAGAGCCCAAAACTGCAGCGAAAGTAATAAAAAACAGCTTCCTCAGAATGACAAAAAATGAAATTGTAAATTAATTGTGAACTTGCCGCAATTTGTTGTATTATAGAAATAAATATGTTATAATAAATCCCGTGTGTGCGACAAAAGCACATAACGAAAACACACATGCCGGTGTCAAGTCTGCCCGGTGCCAAATTCACGGCGGTGATAAAGACCTCCGAATGGACGGAAACAAAGGGAAGAGTCCTTTCCTTGACAAGCTTTCCGTAAAATTCCGGCGGCAGATCAATGCGGTATGGTGGAAAATAACCGAAGGAGGACATTATTATGTCTATCGTATCTATTAAGCAGCTTCTCGAAGCAGGTGTTCATTTCGGACATCA
>JAGBGV010000340.1 GCA_017935805.1 Clostridia bacterium
TTCCGATCTAGAGGTCTTACAGAAGCGCGTCCTTACCACAGATTCTTCAACTCTCCCATTTCCGAATCCGCTATCGTTGGCTCTGCTGTAGGTTACGCTGTAGCAGGCGGTCGCGCTATCGTTGAGCTTATGTACGCTGACTTTATCGGCTGTGCAGGCGACGAAATCTTCAACCAGCTTTCCAAGTGGCAGTCCATGTCCGCAGGTATCCTCAAGATGCCCGTTATCGTTCGTGTATCCGTTGGCTCCAAGTACGGCGCACAGCACTCTCAGGACTGGACAGCTCTCTGCTCTCACATTCCCGGCCTGAAGGTTTGCTTCCCCTCCACTCCTTACGACGCAAAGGGTCTCATGAACGCTGCTCTTAACGGCACTGACCCTGTAATCTTCTTCGAATCTCAGAGAATCTACGACAAGGGTGAAGAATTCCACAAGGAAGGCGTTCCCACAGAGTACTACGAAGTTGCATTCGGTGATCCCGATGTTAAGCGTGAAGGTAAGGACGTTACAATCCTCACAATCGGTGCTGTTCTGTACCGTGCACTTGACGCAGCTAAGATCCTCGAAGAAAAGTACGGCATCTCTGCTGAAGTTATCGATACACGTTCTCTCGTTCCCTTCAACTACGAAAAGGTTATCGAATCTGTTAAGAAGACAGGTAAGATCATCATCGTAGGTGACGCTGTTGACCGTGGCTCCATGATGCGTGACATGGCTTCCAACATCACAGAAATGTGCTTCGATTACCTTGATGCACCGCCCGCAGTATTCGGTTCTCGCAACTGGATCACACCTGCATTCGAGCTCGAGAAGTACTACTTCCCGCAGGCTGAAGGCATTATCGACGTTATCAGCGAAAAGCTCATGCCCATTCCGGGACACGTTACACAGTATAACGAAACAGAGCTTGAGCACATCGAACGTGCAAAGAAGGGTCTGTAATCAATAAAAAATATGGGGTGGATTAAGTTCTGCCCCATTTTTATACACAAAAACAAAGGTGACACCAATAGGGTATCACCTTTTTTAGTTATGAGTTATAAGTTTGCCATGCAAACGTTATGAGACGGCGTTGCCGTCGATATGATATGATTCGTCTTACAGTAATTAACTATGCCGAAGGCATATCATCACACGCGATAGCGTTCATAACTCTAAACTTCGCCGTAGCGAATCATAACTTTATTAGCCGCCGAACACCTTGATAAGGAAGCCGGCTGCGATTGCAGAACCGATAACACCTGCAACGTTTGGACCCATGGCGTGCATTAGGAGGAAGTTGGAGGGGTTTTCCTTCTGACCGACCATCTGGCTTACACGAGCTGCCATAGGAACTGCGGAAACGCCTGCGGAACCGATGAGCGGGTTAATCTTGCCGCCGGAGAGCTTGCACATAAGCTTACCTACAAGAAGACCGCCGACTGTGGAGAAGCAGAACGCTGTCAGACCGAGAATTATAATGAAAATAGTCTGGAGACTGAGGAATCTGGTAGCAACAGTTGTCGCACCAACAGAAATGCCAAGGAACAGAGTTACGATGTTCATAAGGCCGTTCTGTGCTGTGTCGCTGAGACGTTCTGTTACGCCTGTTTCCTTCAGAAGGTTACCGAACATCAAGCATCCGATAAGAGGAGCTGTGGACGGAAGAAGAAGGATAACGAATACAGCAACAACAATGGGGAATATGATCTTTTCTGTCTTTGAAACCTCGCGAAGCTGGTACATCTTGATCTTACGCTCTTCGGGAGTGGTAAGCAGCTTCATGATAGGCGGCTGGATCATGGGAATCAGCGCCATGTAGCTGTACGCCGCAATTGCAATAGGACCAAGCAGGTGAGGCGCAAGGAGAGATGTTGTCAGAATCGCTGTAGGGCCGTCCGCACCACCGATGATACCGATGGATGCAGCTTCGTTTCCGTTAAATCCGAGAAGAGTTGCTCCAAAGAAAGCGAAGAATACGCCGAACTGAGCAGCAGCACCGAGAATGAATGTCTTGGGGTTGGCAATCAGCGGACCGAAGTCGGTCATTGCACCGATGCCTATGAAAATGAGACAGGGATAAAGTCCGGATTTTACGCCTATGTAGAGAATATCAAGAAGTCCGCCGTAGTGGATGATATCTGTAAATGTTACATGAGTGAGAACGTCACCGGATGCAGTTACGAATTGTGCGCCTTCTGTTCCTGCATATACATCCCAAAGCTCGGGAGTGTAGAGTCCTGCTCCAGGAAGGTTGGTGAGAAGGCAACCAAACGCAATGCCGACAAGCAACAGAGGCTCAAATTTCTTTTTGATGCCAAGATAGAGGAGAACGAAGGAAATCAGTAGCATGACCAGATATTTCCAACCGTCCTCTGCGAAGAACAGACCAAAACCTGAGTCTTCGGCCAGCCCTTTGAGGGTACCGAGAATATCCATTTTTCGGCCTCCTTATGCGATAACGATCAGGGGAGTGCCGGTTTCGACCTTTGCACCGGTCTGTGTTACGACCTGAGAAATAGTACCGTTCTTCGGTGCCATGATCTCGTTTTCCATCTTCATTGCTTCGATGATAACGAGAACGTCGCCCGCATTTACCTTCTGGCCTGCGGATACGAGCACATTTACGATCGTGCCGGGCATTGGAGCTTCAACTGTATCGCCCTTGCCGGTAACAGCGGGAGCGGCAGCCTGAGCAGGAGCAGCGGGTGTAGAAGCAGGTGCGGTAGCAGGAGCAACAGGTGCTGCAGGTGCGGGTGCATATGCATCGTATTCATCTACGATCATTGCAGAATCATGCTCAACCTCTACCTCATATGTCTTTCCGTTTAATGTAACTTTATATTTCATTATTGTTTGACCTCCTTGATTGACTTAAAGCGCAACTCATTCAGCGGCTTTCCGGTTTTGTCCGCAACGATCGCCATGATCATAGCGGCTGTTTTTGGATCTGTGTCATAAAGCTTAAGCTCGCCTGCAGTACCGGGTGCCTTTTCAGGTTCGGCTGCGGGTGTTGCTTCAACGTTAGCCGTAAGAACTTGTTTTTTTCTGTTAGATGACATTATTTTGCCGGTGATGATCATTACCACCATAAGAAGAACGATGCCGAGGAATACGAATGCATATCCCATTACGGCGGTTAAAAGAGAATCAGTAATATTCATGCCTGACCTCTTTATGCTTCTGTGATAGAATACTTAACCACGTTTTCCTGCTTTTCTTTGCGGCGTCTGAGGAAAGCTTCAGCCTGCTGAGGGAAGCAGATATAGCTCATGATGTCTTCTTCGCTCTGTGCAAGGTCTCCAAGTGCCTTTTCAGCAGCCTTGAAGTCTTCGCCTGTGCGCTTGGAGTCTTCGATACGGCAGTCGATGGGAGCATTGCCCTTGCCGAGAATTCTTTCTTCAAGCTCGGGAGCAATAGGAGCGGGAGCAATACCGTATTCACCTCTGATGTGGTTCTTAACCTCTGTTGAGAGCTGCTTATACTTTTCGCCCATGAGAACATTCATAACAGCCTGGTTGCCAACCATCTGAGAAAGAGGAGTTACGAGCGGAGGATAACCGAGGTCGCGTCTTACATTGGGAATCTCGAGAAGCGCTTCTTCGAACTTGTCGATTGCATTCATATCCTTGAGGTTTGCGATCATGTTGGAAAGCATACCGCCGGGAACCTTGTAGAAGAGTGCCTGAGAGTCAGTGCCAAGGCTCTTGGGGTCGATAGTGCCGTCAGCGAGATACTTTTCTTTAACGGGCTTGAAGAACTCGTTAACCTTGTTCATCAGCTTTTCGTCAATACCTGTGGAGGTGCCCATCTGTTCGATAGCATAGAACATCGTTTCTGTAGCAGCCTGGCTTGTACCATTGGAGAAGCAGCTTGTAGCGGTGTCGATGACGTCAACGCCGTATTCGATAGCTTTGTCGAGGGTCATGTAAGCCATACCTGTTGTGCAGTGTGTGTGAAGAATGAGGGGAATATCATTGCCGAGTGCATCAACAACGCCGCTGAAGAGACGCTCTGCTTCGTTGGGAGTCATAGTGCCTGCCATGTCCTTGAAACAGATTGTATCAAAGCCCATAGACTTGAGCTCCTTGCACATCTCAACGTATTTCTGAGGTGTGTGAACAGGGCTCTGTGTATAGGAGATACAGCCGGAAGCAACAGTGCGCTTGTTGCCGTACTTCTTGATAGCTTCAAGAGCTGTCTTAATATTACGGAAGTCATTGAGAGCATCAAATACACGGATAACGTCGATACCGTTCTTGATAGAAAGCTCAACGAACTTTTCAACTACGTCGTCATGGTAGTGCTTGTAACCGAGAAGGTTCTGACCGCGAAGAAGCATCTGCAGTCTTGTGTTGGGCATAGCCTTTCTGATCTTGCGAAGTCTTTCCCACGGGTCTTCATCGAGGTATCTGAGGCAGGAGTCGAATGTAGCGCCACCCCAGCACTCAACAGAGTAGTATCCCACCTTATCCATAATGGGCAGGATATCCTCGAAGTTGGAGAACTTCATGCGTGTTGCCATAAGAGACTGGTTAGCATCTCTCAGGACTGTTTCGGTCAACTGAATTTTTCTCATTAAAATTTTCCTCCTATGCTATCGGACAGTATTTTATCTTGATTTTTTATTATTTATGATAATTTGAAGTCCAATTATATCCAATATACAATATACAACAAATTGAGCGTTTTTGCAAGACAAAAATCAACTTTTATTAAAATAAATAGGAAAAAATATAAAAATAAAAGGGAAGAGTTAACTTCCCTTAGATTTCTGATCAGATTAAAGCTCCGGAATGGTGATTTCAATCTCGCGTCCAAGCTCTGATGACTTAACAATACCGTCGATTATTGCCTGATTAATGATGATCTGTGAGGTGGGAACAGGTGCGGGACCGTTTGTCTCAATTGCATCAAGGAATGAGCGGATCTTACGATTGAACAGGTCGCTAAAGTCAGCATCGCCGATCAGAGGTATCTTTGTTTCAGTCTGCTGACCGCAAACATCGTGATAAAGAGTCATCTCGCCACCGGGAGCACCGTTCCAACAGTCAGTTGAAGGAATGCGAAGAGCGCCTTCTGTACCAAGGATAATTGTATCCCCTGGGGTGTCGCAATGCATTGCCCAGGAAATTCTGAAGTCGAGGATTATATCGCCCTCGAGTCTGATAAATCCTGCGCCAAAGTCATCTACCTGGAACTTATCGTGCCATGCGGGATTGTATTTCTCGCTTGTTCCGAAGAAATTGGAGGTGTATCCCGATACAGTAAGCGGTTTCGGATAACCGAGGGCATTGAGTACCATGTCAAGAGAATAGCATCCGATGTCGCCGAGAGCACCGATACCGCCCTGATCCTTCAGGATGAAAGAACCACCGGGCATACCGCGACGACGTCCGCCTCCTGTCTGGATGTAGTAGATCTTACCAAGCTCTCCGGAGCGTACTATCTTGCCGATCATTTGCATGTTTGCATCAAATCTTGGCTGGAATCCGACGGAAACAAAAGCCTCGGACTTGGCTTCTGCCTTGCAAACCTCGACTGCCTCTTCAAGTGTTACGGTGAACGGCTTTTCGAGAAGCACGGGAATATTGTGCTCGAGCGCATATATAGCAACGTTTGCATGCTGTGTGTTGTATGTGCAGATAGAAATACCGTCGAACTCTGTTTCGCTGTCAATAAGCTCCTTGTGGGACGGGTAGAATCTTACTCCCTCCACACCGTGTTTCTTCATGAATTCTTCTGCTTTTCCGGGAACAAGATCGGCTGCCGCTACGATCTCCACATCCGGCTGATTCAGATATGCCTTAATGTGGTGACGTGCTATTCCGCCTGTACCAATCAAAGCGATTTTATATTTGCGGTTTTCTGCCATGATGACTGTCTGCCTTTCGTGAATAATAAAAAATCGGGGCCGCCCGAGTATTTACGAGCGACCCGAGGTTATTTCGGAATTATTTAATTACCAACCGAGGGACTTGAGGTATTCGCGGCTTGCCTTGATGGATTCCATTCTGGAAAGACCCATGGAAGGCTCATCCTGCTCAACAACTACCCAGCCTGCACCTGCAGCAACTGCAGCGTCGAGGATAGCGGGCATATCCTGCATACCGTGACCAACGGGACGGAATTCGAATGTGGAAGCTTCTTCCTGTGCTTCGTCTTCATCGAGACCGATGAGGGCGTAAAGTCTGTCGGGACGCTTACCGCTGAGGTTGAAGTCCTTGAGGTGAACTACAGGAGCTCTGCCTGTGTACTTCTTAACGTATTCAGCAGGATTTTCACCACCGATGTTTACCCAGCAAGTGTCGATCTCTGTCTGGAGAAGATCTGCGGGGATTCTGTTGTAGATAACGTCAAGACCGTATTCGCCGTCAACCTTAACGAATTCGAAGTCGTGGTTGTGGTAGAGAAGAGTCATGCCGTACTTGTTTGCAACTTCGCCAAGCATCTTCATGTCAGCGATGGTCTGTTCAAACTTTTCAGCGCCGGGACGACGTTCTTCTGTAACGTAGGGAACAACTGCGAACTTGCAGCCGATCTTGGAGTAATCTGCAAATGTCTTTTCAGGGTCTGCGAGCATGTCGTCAAGGGGAATGTGTGCGGAGATCGGAACGAGACCGATGCCGTCAACGAGGCCCTTTACATAGTTGGGGTCAAATCCGTAGAGACCTGCGAATTCAACGCCGTCGTAACCCATTTCTTTAACCTTGCGAAGTGTGTCAGCGAAGTTAGCCTCAGCAACATCGCGGATGGAATAAACCTGTACTGCTACCGGTAATGCCATAATATGTATCCTCCTGAATAAATGGATATGAAATTGTTGATGCTATGGAGCTTGTAGCTCATCTGCATCATTATTCAATGTAATTATATCCCAATAGCGTGATAAAATCAAGTGTTTTTTTTGAAATAGTGTAATGTATTTTTAACTCTCTCATCCTCAAGCGATAATCAAGCAAAACAACAAGATACAGACCTGTTTTGCATCTGCACATCAAAATGTGCAAATTTGTTTCTCTTATGGACGAAATATTGTGATAAATTATATTGACAATAGATGCGTTTTTTATTATAATTAAAAAAATATATTTTTAATAATTTCGCTTTGATTAATTTGTTATAATTATTTTATATTATCAAGAGAAAGGTACGGTAAACTAAATGGAAATGAACAGCTTTATCGCGTCTAAGATCGCTTACGAGGGACTCACATTTGACGATGTGCTCCTTATCCCGGCTAAGAGTGAAGTACTGCCCAATACTGTTTCACTGAAGACAAAGCTTACAAACAAAATCACTCTGAATATTCCGCTGATGAGTGCGGCGATGGATACTGTAACCGAATCTGCTCTGGCAATTGCAATGGCTCGTGAGGGTGGCATCGGTATTATTCATAAGAA
>JAGBGV010000341.1 GCA_017935805.1 Clostridia bacterium
GGCCTGCGGGATCAAACCAATCGTCCTCAGTTTCAGGAGGAGTGGTCTCGGGCACGGGCGTGGTCTCGATCGGTGTAGTGTCGGGAGGTGTTATTTCAGCAGGCTCAGTCTCGGGCTCTTTCGTTTCGGGATTATCCGCTTCGGGAGCCTTTGTTTCTCGATCACCTGTCTGCGGCTGATCCTCACCCCAAGGCTGCGTTCCCTCAGATTCCTCTGGCACGTCGGTCTCCGGACGTTCTGTACCGTTTTCTCCTATGGGATCGTCCGTTTCATATGTAAGATCCGGCGGAATATATCCGGGGCCGTCTTTCTCGTCTCTTTCCTTTCTGCGTTCGCAGCTGCCGATCACAAGCCAGACTGTAAGTATAATCAATAATCCAACAAGTATCACGGATATAAGTGTTTTCTTCATAGTCTGAACCTCCATTTATAATAATCTGCCGTTGTCTTCTGATTTCATGATACACTAACGCGAAATAAATGTCAATAACGCGGCGAAAAAATTAATCGTCCTTTAATAATTGCGAAAAAAACGGCTCACAAATCAATGCAAGCCGTCTGAATACAGTTATTTTTTCTTTTTTCCGGCAAATCTGACTATACCTATTACTGCAGACACGATAGCAATAAGCTCCTTCACTGCCTCCACAATGTTACCTGCCAGCAGATCGTAAAGCATTACCATGGGAGATGTCACAAGGATGCTTCCTCTTATAAGCTGTGCTGAGGGGGATGACAGAGCGAGGGTGTTTATCACAAGCCCTGCCACGGAGAGTACACAGTACCACTCCGTCCATGTAGCAATGCCAAATCCAATCATTATTGCCGCAAACACATATGGAACGAGCTTGCTGCTGAATATTTTTTTGTCCTTGTTGTAATATGCAATATTCCGTAGTATGGCAACACAGTTCATGGCAAATCCTGTCCATGCTCCAAGTACCATGAAGCTGACAGCAGATACGACTGTGGCAATTATCTGTATCACAAGAATCTTCTTTTGGGAGTTCACTTGATACGAAATGAATGTGATCGCAACAGCCACGAATGCAATAATATTTGCGATAATAAATGAAGGGTTATCTTTAATATACTGAATTATTACGTCCATAGTTCACATCTTTCTACTAACTAATAGTTGTCAAAGGATTATACTCTGCGTCGCTTTGTAAACAAGTCACGTCACGAAACAACGGTTGTTTTATTTTGTTCTCCGATGTATCGCTCAGACCTATGTTACGCCTTCTTGCGCTTGCGGAGGAGGTATTCGTCCAGTTTTTCCTTGATATTGTCGGGAATCTCACGTGCAACAGGACAAATAGCCGCGTTAACCATACGGGAAGCAAATGCAGTGATAAAGTCGATATCATTCTGCATATGCTCAGTCATCATGATCTTTGCTGTGTCGTATCTGTTGTGGAACGGATGAACATTTCCGGCACCCATTCTCGCAAAGGATACAGCAGGCACGCCCTTGTCAGCGAAAGGAGTGGAGTCGCTGGAGTATACATCCTGGTACGCCTTTACCGGGAAGCCAAGCTCGCAACCCATGTAGTTGATATAGTGAACAAGCGCGTTTTCACTTGTTGCACAGGCGATGAACTTGCCCATGATACAGCCGATCATATCAAGGTTGATAACAAGATCCACATTCTTCAGTTCTTCCTCATGTGCCGCGCAGTAAGCCTTTGAGCCAAGAAGTCCGCGCTCTTCACTGCCGCAGAAAACGAACTTGAGGCTGTAGCGGTGGGGATTCTCACTGAAATATTCAGCCATACCCAGGATACCGATGCATCCGGACATATTGTCATAGGCACCGTTCGAGAGTGATGTGGTGTCATAATGTGCAGTGAACACGATCTGCTTGTCGCTTTCTCCGGGAATATCAACTACAACATTGTGAGACTTACCCTTGTATTCATCCTGCTTCAGGGTGATCTTGGCAATCTTGCCGTCGCCGCCTCCGTTGATGATAGCCACAGCATCCTTTGCGTTGATGTTCACGCCGGGAATCTTGCGGTCATCGGGGAAATATGAGCGAAGCTCTCTGTGGTCGATGTCATTATCGGCAAAATTCACGTTTCCGTCGTATGTAATGAAGGCAAGAGCACCGTTGTCAAGGATGTCCTTGTATCTCCAGTAGCCGAGATAACCGTCGATAAGAACGATTTTGTCCTTGCAAAGGGAGAGAGAATATCTGTCGGTGTCTGTGAGATAGTAAAGAGGAGCTTCAACCTCACCGTTTCCTGCGCAGAGATAGCCCTTGCAGGTGATATTCTGTCCGTCTATGGTCAAAGTAGCCTCGTGAACAGTCGCCATGTCCACCTCGAACTCCTCAAGATGCGCGTCAAGTCCAAGTTCACAGCAGGTGTCACGGAGATATTCCGCTACACGAAGCTCTTCAGCGCTTCCACCCGTGTGAACGAATGCAGTATCCGCAAATATTTTTTCGATAAGTTCCTTTTTCATGTGCGTTTCCTTTCGGTATTTTATGTTTACAAACATTATATCACACGCCGCCATCACTTTCAATAGTGAATTGCATGAAAAAAGCCCGCCAATCAGCAGGCTTTGATGGGGTTACGGCTTGATTCGTGTATATTCGGAATAGTTCTCCTCAAGGAAAGCGAGCCAGTCATCCGTCAGCTCCTCAAATGTGAGCCCGAAGAAGTCGTGAGTGTAAAACAGCATGTCAAGGGTCTCTCGCTCGCCGAATCTCTCGCACAAGTACGCAATAAACGATGCCCCGGGAATATATCCCTTCCCTCCGTTTGGAGTTTTATATCCGTAGGACCAGCTCTTGATGTGCATCAGCTCTATCCAATCGGTCTTTGTGTCAATGTCACGTCCCAATTTTTCTCGGAACTCATTAACGCAGATCATCATTTGTGTTGTCTGTACATCTATATACTTTTCAGGCGTATTGTGATCAAGAGAGGTCATCGGTGTACCGTAGGAATTGAAGCGGCTGTCATAGCACTCCGCGAGTCCCTCAACTGCCCAGCCTTCTTTCATAGAACTCTCAAGTGTTAATGAGTGGATGTATTCGTGCATAAAGGACGCCACGTTCATAACCTGAATGTTGTGAGTACCTCCGTTGTACCAGGACGTGTTCGCCAAAGTCTCCGAGGTATAGTGTATCTCAAGCTCGTCGTTGTAGTTTCCTATGGCAAAAAGCTCGCGATATGACCCCATCTCACTCTCAATCGTGGTGAAATACTCGCGCACATCAGCATAGTTTTTGTGAAGGAATCCCTCATACACCACGGGATTGAGCCGACCGTTAGCGTCCTCCCAGTCACGCTCAATGTATATCTCGGCATACTTACACCGTGCCACATAATCGCAGGAAACGCCGCCCATGCTGTAAAGTATCTCTGACGGAGTATGATCAATGCCGTGGGAAAGATAAAACTTTTCAAGCGCTGACGAAAACTCGCTCGCCGTGTTAGAGTCACCGCTGTTTTTTATCAGTGTGTGCAGAGCAGACTCACCGTTTGCTTTAATGTATTCGCTGACAAAGGTTCTTGCGATAATCGGGGTAACAGCTACATTATCGCCCACAAAAGCCTCGTCAAAGCACAAGATATTCATATCAAGGATGTCAGATTCGCCAATGTGCTCAAAATCCACATACTCCGCAGTCATCTCACGTCCGTATATCTCGTCAAGAAGATATTCGGCATACCCGTACAGGACGCCGTAGTTTGCATACTCTCCAAAAATACCGGATAGGAGGATTGCGGTGAATTTTGCAGAGCCAAAGTCCTGTACATAGGTATATATAACTCCGCTGTCCACCCATGTACCGCTGTATGACTCAGGCTGATATACGCAAATCTCCACCTCACAGCCCACGTCAATGCGGTCAACTACTCTGTGAACCGCGTTGATACAGTCAGCACGAACATCGGCAGATATACTCTGTTCAAATCGGTAGGTTATCCCGTCGAGAGTAACAGAATCGAGGTATTTGTTCAGACCGAATGCGGAATTTGCCTCGTGTCGCGACTCGCTTAGTATGACTCTCGCGCTAGTCCACTCAACAGATGCGAGATCAATCTCGGAAAGCTCTGTTTCGGGTGCTGTCGTGTCAGCCTCGGGCGTTTGCGGTGCACTAACGCATCCCGCGATCAGAAAACAGGCAAGCAAAATCAATAAAAATGAGCGAATCATTTGTTCCTCCATTGTACCGCAGATACGTGATATTACACGCGGTCTCACGGTGCGTTTCCTTGATTATACCACACGTTCACATGATTGTCAAGCGGTGCAAAAGAAAAAGAGCAGTTCGGTGTGAACTACTCTTTTGGTGTTGGCGAATACTGAGTGTCACCTACGGTGAACTCTCGAGATTTCCATGACAAGGGGGAAATCTCGGTGGTATCTCATGTAACATAACAAAAAGACCGATTCAAAGAAATCGATCTTTTCGCTATGTGTTGGCGAATACCTATTTTCCCGGCAACTTTATACGCACCGAGGAAGTTTAATTCTATTCAATTACTATACCAAGCTTAAGATTATCAAAGAACTGCTGTACTGATTCTTTCATGTTCTCGCGATGTTTATTGTGCTCATTCTCAAGAATAGCAAGCAGCTCTTCATCCGTCTTTCCGGAGTCTATACCCTGGGCAAACGCACCCCACTCTTTGTTAAATTGCTCCATGCTATATTTATACGCGGGATCCTCATAATCACGGAAATCATTTTTAGAAAGTTCAAGGAAGTACTCGTATTTAGACTTGTCTTCTTCATACTCTGCTGCCCATTTGATCTTTTCACTCTCTTTGCGGGCGTTCTTAGCCTTCTTAAATGAGTAATCCATGAACATTTTTGATCTTTTCAGTTCTTCATTTCCAAGTCGAACGGGGTCTCGGCGTTCGTACCGAATTTTATCAAGAGAAAACTTAGCGTTTATCTTACACAAATCAACATTTCCGGTCTTGACTGAGTAAAATGCTATATCCTTGGAGGTGAAATCATTCCAACCATCTTGTAACAAAACTTTCAATTTATTGTCCAGGTCTTTGATATCATCAGAAGAATCTCCAAATAGCTCAATGCAGTTATCAGGCAATCTTCCCTCTTCAAGCATTTTGAAGGTATCAATCGATCTATACTTTCTCAATCCGTAATAAATCTGAAGCCATTTGTCAAAGTCTGACATATAATCAAGCAAAGGAATAATATGCTGGGCCATCTTTTCCCTGAACAATGCCATGGCAGAGTTTATCATATCTTCATAACCTGCCCAGTGCTCCCAACGTCTGTATGCAGACTCCTTTAGTGAACGGCTGTAATTATCGTGGCCGTCGGCCTTGTCTGCAGTATCCTCCACTGAATGGAACTTGTGCAGAGCTTTACTCGGGTGAAGTTCTTCGAGATTAACCGACCAGTACGGAGAAGCCATAAAGTAAACGTGAACAGGCACTTGATGCACGTCAAACAGAATGACTTGCATAATTTCCCCAACCATCCTAAAATACATACCCCTCAGCTTGGATGTCTTTCTGAATCCATTTTCGAGAAGCATGTCCTCCATTGAATCCTTAAGTCTCTGAATAAATGTTATCTTTTTCTCTGCCATAACGCTTCTCCTTGTAAACTTATCACTATTATTTTTTAGTTCACTACACCATCCATCATATACTCAAGATATCCTTTTCCGCCCATAATACAAATAGTTCCAACAGTACCAACAAACAAGCCCATATCTGCGAACGCAATTGCGCCAGAGGGTTGGGCAGAATATGTATTCGGCAGTCTTTGTATTCAAGAAAAATGAAATATCACAGAAAATGTGAATATAAAGAACTTCCA
>JAGBGV010000030.1 GCA_017935805.1 Clostridia bacterium
CAGATCATTATATCAGCGATTCTTACTGTCGTTTTGCTGATTTGGAACAGAGACTTCCTTCTGGCATTCGGTGCAAGTGAAAATACCATCGCATATGCTACGGATTATTTGAGCACATATGCCCTCGGTACGGTGTTTGTTCAGCTGACACTCGGTATGAACGCCTTCATTACCGCCCAGGGCTTCACGAGCATCTCCATGATCTCAGTCATCGTAGGTGCAGCTACTAACATCGTCCTCGACCCTATCTTTATTTACGGTCTGGATATGGGAGTCCGCGGTGCAGCCATTGCTACCGTGATCTCACAGGCTGTTTCTACTGTATGGGTGATCTCCTTCCTTTGCAGTAAAAAGAGTATACTTAATCTGAAACCAAAAAATTTCGTTCCATCTCCCAAGATCGTTCTGCCCTGTATCGCTCTGGGTACCGCTACATTTATTATGCAGGCAAGTGAGAGCGTGATATCGGTATGCTTTAACTCCTCCCTGCTTGAATACGGCGGAGACATTGCAGTTGGAGCTATGACCATTCTCACAAGTGTGATGCAGTTCGCCATGCTGCCTGCTCAAGGGATAGCACAAGGTGCTCAGCCTATCCTCAGTTACAACTACGGCGCAAAAAATGCAGACCGAATCAAGCAAACGTACAAGCTCCTTCTGATAACCTGTCTGACGTATTCGGTAACGATCTGGGCAGCGGTCATGTTGTTCCCGAGAATATTTGTATCGATCTTCACCCCTGATGCGGATCTCATAATTTTCGCGGCAAAGGCCCTCCGTATTTATTTTGGCGGAATGGTCTTGTTCGGTATTCAGATCGCTTGCCAGATGACCTTCGTTTCTCTCGGAAATGCTCCTTCGTCCGTAATCGTGGCAGTTGTTCGTAAATTCGTGCTCCTACTGCCCCTGATCTATATTATGCCGAACCTTGTAAGCAACCGCACCATTGGCGTATATATGGCAGAGCCGATTGCGGATGTGGTTGCGGTAACGTTTACTGCCATACTTTTCATCTTCCAATTCAAAAAAGCTCTGAAGAAGATCGAGCCGTCAATGGACAAACAATAATAAAAAACCAGGAGACAGTCATGAGTAAAATACTGAAATCAATTCACCCCGACGATGACCTGCATTATGAAAAAATGGGACTCAAGCGCGGTATTGTTGAACCGTGGGAGGACGGACTTCGAACCGATGGAAGCCGCGGCACTTACGAATGGTGGTACACCGACGCTCATTTCCCGGACGGAACGATCGTTGTTGTAATATTCTTCAACAAGTCTCCCATTGAAGCAAGCGGTCCCGTCAAGCCCCAAGCCACTATTGAGGTCACCTTGCCCGACGGAAGAAAGCTTTCGGATGAGGTTCATGCGGATATAAAAGACAGTCTGTTCTCCACCGATCATTGTGATGTGCGTGTGGGAGAGAGCAGGATCACGGGAAATCTGAAGCATTACGATATCACCTTCAAGGGTGAGAAGATCAGTGCGAAATTGACCCTTGACGGAACAATCCCAGCGTGGCGTTCTCAAACGGGAAGCATTTTCTTCGGAGATAACGAAGAGCATTATTTTGCGTGGCTTCCTTCAATTCCCGAAGGCCGTGCAATTGCCGATATCAAGGTGGACGGACATGAGCTTCATCTTGAGGGCAGCGGATATCACGATCACAACTGGGGAGATCAAAGTATGCTTTTGCAGATGCACCACTGGTATTGGGGCAGAGCAAAGATCGGAGACTACAAGGTCATTTCCTCATGGATAACCGGTGCTAAAAAATACGGGTACAAGGATCATGACGTGTTTATGATCGCAAAGGGCGGAGAGATCCTCGGTGACAACTCCAACCACACCTTGAAATTCATTCCGAATGACAGATACATTGATGAGCAGACAGGCAAGCCTGTGTTCGGCAATGTGATTTACGAATACACCACAGAGTCCGGTGAGGAGTATCGCATCACCTATACACGCAAAGGCGATATTTCCAAGCAAAACTTTATTGAGCTGCTGTCGGGTCCCCTGAAGCTCGGCGCAAAAATCATCGGCTTTGACGGTGCATACCTGAGATTTGAGGGTGAAGCAAGCATAGAAAAGCTTGAAAACGGCACAGTAGTCGAAAAAGTGACAGAGCCCTCTGCTGTTTGGGAATTGATGTACTTCGGAAAGGCCTGCGCCGACGAGCAGTTCAAAGAGAACCGGTAAACAGTCGCTTTGCGGCAAGCAAAAAATCCACCCACCTAAGGGTGGACTTTTGTTTTATCTGTAATGTAATTGCTGACATAACAGCACTTCTTTTTCCCCTCCGCACTGCCTCTTATATCTTGACTTATTTGGCTTTGCATGATATAATGATATTTGGTGGATTTTAACGCAATTTGAACGATATTGCCTCACCAAAGTATTAGAAAAAACTGATTTCATACATTAAAATAACAGCAAAAAGGAGATAACGATATGAATATTTTTGCTGCCGCAGTCACCGAAACCGCGAAACAGCCTGACTACATTGCACTCGCTTTGGTTGCAATTATGCTGGTAGTTGTTGTGGTTATGGTCATTCGCAAGCATCTCACATCCAAAAAGCCCGCAAACGATCCTTCAAGTCAAGAGGA
>JAGBGV010000342.1 GCA_017935805.1 Clostridia bacterium
AGTGATGTCACAAGCGAGCATGTTTATTTTAAGAAACTGAACTTGAAGCCCGTGGCTGACCGTCCGCTGGTTCTGTCAGAGTTCGGCGGTTACTCCTGCAAGATAGAGGATCACTCCTTCAATCTGGACAAAACATACGGATATCGGTTTTTTACCGACCGTGATAAATTCGAGCAGGCACTCCATGATCTCTACCGTAATGAAGTCATTCCTATGATAGAGCGTGGACTTTGCGCTGCAGTGCTCACACAGGTCAGCGATGTTGAAGACGAAACAAACGGTCTCCTCACATATGACAGACGTGTCCTCAAGGTTGACCCCGAAGAGATGAGAAAGATCAGCCAAGATATCAAATCCGCATTTGATTCACATGTGAATAAATAGGAGATACACTATGGGACTTATTGTCGGTGTTATGATATCGAATATGAAGACTGTATGACATAGTCCCTCAGAGGCGGAAAATTCTGAACAATAAAAAAGAACTTCCTACTTTCTCGGTAAGAAGTTCTTTTGTTTTGCTGTAAGATCAGGTAGCAAAGCCTGCAAACTGATTTTGATACAAGTTGTAATATACTCCCCGCTTCTCAATCAACTCTTCATGGTTGCCTATCTCCGCCACAGTCCCGTTCTGCATAACAACGATCTTGTCAGCATCACGGATGGTAGACAAGCGGTGAGCAATGATAAGGCTTGTTCTGTTCTTCATCAGTGCCACCATTGCCTCCTGGATGTGCATCTCAGTTCTTGTGTCAACAGATGATGTCGCTTCATCAAGGATCAGAATCTTCGGATCGGCAAGAACAGCGCGGGCAATTGACAGAAGCTGTCGCTGACCCTGTGATAGATTACTGCCGCCCTCCGCAAGCACGGTATTATAAGTATCCGGCAGTCGTTCAATGAACTCACGGGATTCCGATGTGTCAGCGGCACGGATAATGTCCTCCTCTGTAGCATCCGGCTTTCCGTAGCGGATATTGTTTCCGATAGTATCGTGGAACAGCACCGTATCCTGAAGTACAATTGCAATTGCGCTTCGCAAGGTATTCTTCGGAATCTTATTAATGTTCACACCGTCAACGAGAATCTCGCCTCCCTGGGGGTCATAGAAGCGCGTGAGCAGATTCACGACCGTCGTCTTGCCAGAGCCTGTTGCACCGACAAGTGCGATCTTCTCGCCCTGCTTTACCTTGAGATTAAAGTCATGAAGCACCTGCTTTTCGGGAATGTAGGAGAAGTCCACATGATTGAATTCAATATTTCCTCTGATGTTCTCCACCTTCATATCATGTCTTCCCTCATCAATTTCGTCGGGAGTCTCAATTATCGCAAACACACGCTCTGCACCTGCAATAGCTGTGAGGATGCTTGCGTACTGGTTGGAGATCTGATTTATCGGATGTGAGAGATTGCGTGAGTACTGCAGAATAGACTGGATATCACCGATGGAGATAAGTCCTATCGTGGTAAAATACACGCTGAAAGAGGTGACTATAAGGTAGTTGAGGTTGTTGATGATGTTCATAGCAGGGCCCATTACTCCACCCCACACATTGGCTTTGATATTGCACTTGCGGAATTCCTCACTCTTTTCGGCGAATTCTCTGCAAGCATCATCCTCCTTGCCGTATGCGATAACGGTTTTGAAGCCTGTGACCATCTCCTCAACCTGGGTGTTCATCTCGCCAAGCAGAATCTGCTTCTGCACGAAGTATTTGCGCATGAACTTTGAGAGCTTCATTGACACAAGCACAGTCAGCGGAATTGTTATCAGCGAGATAAGTGCGATCCGCCAATCGTAGCTGACAAGAAGCACGAATGCGCCTATCAGCGTAAGTACAGCCGATATCAGCGAGGAGATTGACGATGATATGGTCATTGATACGTTATCAACGTCATTGGTCATACGGCTCATTATGTCCCCGTGGGCATGGGTGTCGGTGTAGCTTATAGGCAAGTATGATATCTTTCTGAAAAGGTCACGACGCATTGAGAATACTGTGGTCTGTGATATCTTTGTTGATACAAGTCCCTGAAGAAGCTGAAATCCGGCATTGGCTACGCTGACTATTCCCATCATCACGAGTATGCGGATAAGACTGTCGAAATCAATATCGATCTTGCCCTCTCCGAGCGTGATAGTGTCGATCGCCTGCCCCTGGAGTCGCGGAACTGCAAGGCTGAGCATAGTCATCATAATGGACGTGATCATAATAAGTATGACCAGATATTTGCTCTTGCCGATGTATTTTATCAGCTTCAGCAGCGTTGCTTTTGTGTTTTTCGGTTTTTCACGGATCATTGCAGGACCTCTGCCGCCCTGCTTGCCGCCTGTCATTTTGCGCAGCTCATCCGCGGTGGGCTCTTTTTTCTTCAGAGGAACGTTCGGAGTGTTCTTTACTTCTTTATCACTCATTTATATCCCCTCCTCCGTTCTTCATCTGTGAGTTGTAAATATCTCTGTACGCTTCACTTGTCTTCATTAAGTTTTCATGATTGTCAAATGCAGTGATGCGTCCGTTTTCAATCACAGCAATGCGGTCAGCGTGCATTACACTTGCGATTCTCTGGGCAATCATTATGATAGTTGTACCTTCAAGCTCCTTGTTCAGTGCCGCACGAAGCTTTGTCTCCGTTCCAAGGTCAAGAGCAGATGTACTATCGTCAAAAATAATTATCTCCGGTCTGCGGAGTATCGCACGGGAAATTGCAATTCTCTGCTTTTGACCACCGGAAAGAGATGCGCCCTTTTCCGCAACGTAGGAATCGTAGCCATCCTCCATTTTGGAGATGAACTCATCAGCCTGTGCTACCTTTGCCGCCTTAATTATCTCATCCCGTGTAGCGTCATCCTTGCCCCAGCGGATGTTTTCGTCAACTGTGCCGGAGAACAGCTCGCTCTTCTGCAGAACAAATCCGATCCGCTCTCGCAAAGCTTCTGTATCCCATTCCTTGACATTCACGCCGTCAACATACACGTTACCGCTTATGGCATCGTAGAATCTCGGGATCAGATTGACAAGTGTGGATTTACCCGAGCCTGTCGCACCGATGATCGCAACAGTTTCCCCTCGATTTACTTCAAATGAAATATTGTCAAGCACATTGTTTCCTGCCGCACCTGCATATTTGAATGACACGTTCTCAAAACGCACTGTTCCGTATTCTCTGCCGTCAGTTCTTGTGCCGTCCTTGATAACAGCATCGGCCTCAAGCACCTCGCGAACACGCTTTGCACAAGCACTGCCGCGGGCAAGCTGCTGGAACATCATCGTCATCATAACAATAGAGCTGAGCACCTGTGTAATATACTGAGATGCCGCCATTACGTCACCGACATTGATAGCCGCCGCCTGTACTCTGAGTCCGCCTATGTAAATGATTGCGATAACCGCAAGGTTCATTATTATACTCAGCACCGGACCTATTGCAACCATCGTGTACATAACAGACAAATTGATCTGCTGATATTCCCGGTTTGCAACCTCAAATCTGCCGATCTCGTGCTCCTCGCGTGTGTATGCCTTAACAACTCTCGCGCCTGTCACATTCTCCTGCACCACTTGATTGACTCTGTCAAGCTTTTTCTGCACAACAGAGAACAGAGGTATTGCCTTCAGCAGCATAACAAGCACTACCGCGATGATCATTGGGAACGCAAATGCAACGACATAGCCAAAGGATACATCAAGTCCAAGGCACATCACAAGTCCGCCAAAGAAGAAGATCGGTGCGCGGATCAGCATACGAAGTATCATCTGCACCAGATCCTGCAGCGTTGTTATATCATTTGTAAGTCTTGTGACCAGTGATCCTGTGGTAAATTTATCCGTCTGCTCAAGGGAGAGAGACATGACCTTGTTATATGCATCCACTCTGACGTCGTTACCGAATCCCTGAGACGCACGGCTGGCGGTGTAGCAGCACATGATCCCCATAAATCCGCCGAGAATAACGATACCGAGCATCTGTAGGCTGATAAGCAAAATGGACGGTATATCCACATTGGCACCGTTTTCCACAACCGCATTTACGATCTTCGACATCAGCTTGGGCTGGAACAGGTCGCAAACAACCTCGCCCGCCATAAACAGAGGCGAGATAAGTGCAAAATGCCAGTATTTTTTCAGATATGCTCTGAGCTTTATCTTTTTCAATATATGTCCCCGCCTCTCTGCGAATCCAGCAAAATATTATACTTGATCTTGCTGAGCAGCTTCACAAGTGTTTCCTTCTCCGCGCTTGTCAAATTACTCATTGCAAGATCTTCTTCTTCGCGAATACGCTTTTTGATGGTATCGTCAAGAGCGCGTCCTTTTTCGGTGAGGAACACACGGGTTGCGCGCAAGTCATACTCATCGGGACGGCGAGAAACGTACCCCTCACGCTCCATTTTCTGAAGTGCAACGCTGATCGTCGGTGCCTTGAGGTGAGTCGCCTTTACAAGATCCAGCTGAGTTCTTCCATCCCGCTTCGCAAGCTCCAGAAGAAGAAACCGCTCCGACTTCTGCGTTATCGGATTGTCAGCATCTTTTTCCCTCAGCTTGTCTCCCATTAGTCTTGTAATCTCATTTATCAGCATCATAGGAGAGCGTCTCGGGTCCAGCTGATCATGATCATGCTCCGGCGCTTTGCCGTTTACGTTAAGATTATGCATTTTTACCCTCCATAATATAATTAGTTAAGTAATAGTTTAATACACAACTAATTGTAACACAGCAAACTACAAAAGTCAATGGAGCTATGAAAATCTCTCAATAAATATCCACCCGCATAGCGGGTGGTTTTTCATTTTCGGGCATAGCCCTATCTAAACTGGCTGCGTACAAGTACGCTGTTTTTGGACCTGTCAGTCATGCATTTTTTACTTGCTACCCGTAAACGGGCTGCTTTCTAA
>JAGBGV010000343.1 GCA_017935805.1 Clostridia bacterium
CACAGGCTCAAGGATGGCAAGGGGTGTAAGCACTCCCGTGCGCCCTACGTTTGCCTCGATGCGGATGAGCTTTGTTTCCTTCTTTTCGGGGGGATATTTGAACGCCGCCGCCCATTTGGGAGTTGACGGGTTTTCACCAAGCGCCTCGCGCTGACGAAGTGAGTTGATCTTGATCACCGCGCCGTCAATGTCATATGGGAGCCCGTCACGCATCTCACCGATCTGTCTGACAGCCTGAACAACTGCATCACGGCTGGGAGTCAGCGTCTGTATCTTTATGGCGTGGAAGCCAAGCTCTGCGATCCTGTCAATAGTCTCGCCGTGGGTTGCGGGAGCGTGTCCGTCAGTCCACAAGTCACCAGTCTGATAGTTGAACACGAATATATCAAGATGTGCCTCAGCGGTCTCACGGGCATCAAGACGTCGGAGTGAGCCTGCCGCCGCGTTTCTCGGATTGGCAAGGAGCTTTTCCCCTGCAACCGCTTTGACCTCGTTGATAGCCTCAAACACCTCGCGCGGCATGTACACCTCTCCGCGTACTGTAAGATCAAGAGGCTCGGGCAAAACATGAGGTATTCCCGCAATGGTCATTACGTTTTCAGTGACGTTCTCCCCAACAGTGCCGTTTCCGCGAGTTGCACCGAGAGCGAGACTGCCCTGCTTATATGTGAGGGAAACTGAAAGCCCGTCGATTTTCGGTTCAACTGAGTAAACGATCTCACAGGGAGAGTATCCGTCGTCAACAAGCGCACCTGTAGCGCGGTCAACAAAGGCAAGAAGCTCTTCCTCGGAGAAAACGTCAGCCAGGCTGCCCATTTTCACGGGGTGAGTAACCTTCTCAAACTTTTCGGATGCTGTGCCGCCAACATGATGTGTGGGAGAGGAGGGCTCGTCAAGCTCGGGGTAGTCCGCCTCGATCTGCTTCAGCTCCGCGAACATTGCGTCGTACTCGTAGTCGGATATCTCCGGCGCGTCCTGATTATAGTACAGCTCTGCAGCGCGGCGGATCTTACGTCTCAGCTCCTCCACACGCAATTTTAGTTCATTCAAATTCTTCTCTGACATACCGTTCACCGCTCTAATTAAATATATATGTATATTTTACCATATTCTCCTTGGTTTTTCAATCGATGGAGTGGATTTTGTGAGTAAAGTTTCTTCGCCGGCGCGAGGATTTGTGGGTAATTTTTCTTTTTACTTCAATCAAACTTATTAGTTCAACCGCAGTCACCGCTATCGCGGAGATGATAAGAGGTGTAGTCGTTGACACCTCTTATCAATCACCCAACGCCAAGGGAAGAAGAGCTCATTTCGATTGACTCGTCAATCTCATTCGCTGTTCTCCCCTTTGGAAACCCCTCTTGTTTTTTGCTTTGGTTTAATAATTCAGCTATCCACACCCATTTTGTCATCCCTCGTCCGCACACCAATATCGCCTAACCTTAAACTCGCTCGTGAAGTTCGATTGACACGGTTTTTAACGTCGAAGTTCTGTTGTTCCCCACCCAGAAGGTTGACGGGTTAAAGTTTGGGCTGACGACATGGGGAATGATTGCCATAAGTGGTGTGTGCGCGTGAAAGAATTAGCTAAAGTTAGTACAAAGGGATAGATTCTTAAGGAAGGGAAACAGCGAATGAGATTGGCGGGTCAATCGGAATGAGCTCTTTCCCTTCCTTAAGTGCCAGGGATTCACAAGGGTGCGGCATGAGCATCCTTGTGTTCCTCACGAATAGTGCCCATTCCTCTTTGGTACCTAGCGCATAGCGGAAATACCTCTTGTGTGCCACACGCGTAGTGGAAAACGCGATTTTCCCGACAAATTCACACCATTATATTGACTCTCCCCGCTTTAGTGTAGTATAATAATATATTGAACAAATTATTCTTATAATCAAATATGCTCAATAATCTCGAAAGGATATACATAATGAAAAAGCTTTTACTTGGAAACGAAAGCGTAGCCCGCGGTATCTACGAGGCAGGCGTAAAATTTGTCTCAAGCTACCCCGGCACTCCCAGCACGGAAATTACCGAAAACACAGCTACATACAAGGAAATCTACAGCGAGTGGGCACCTAACGAAAAGGTCGCATTCGAAGCAGCTCTTGGTGCATCCATCGGCGGCGGTCGTGCCTTCTGCGGCATGAAGCACGTTGGTCTTAACGTTGCGGCTGACCCAATGTTCGTTACCGCTTACACAGGCGTTGGCGGCGGATTTGTTATCGGCGTTGCTGACGACCCCGGTATGCACTCCTCACAGAACGAGCAGGACAGCAGACACTACGCAATCTCCGCAAAGCTTCCCATGGTTGAGCCCGCAAACTCCGCCGAATGTAAGGATTACACGATCCTCGCATATGAGCTTTCCGAAAAATTCGACACACCTGTTATTCTTCGTCTAACTACCCGCGTAAGCCATTCCAGATCCCCGGTAGAGCTCGGCGAACGTGTTGAATATGATATCAAGCCCTACGAAAAGGACGCGGCAAAGCACGTTATGATGCCCGCAAACGCAAAGAAGCGTCACTACGTAGTTGAAGAGCATCTCGCGGCACTGGCTGAATACGCGGAAAGCTGCCCTCTTAACACAGTTGAAGAAAACGGCACATCCGTTGGTATCATCACTGCAGGTAACTGCTGGAACTACGCAAAAGAAGCTTACGGCAAGAACGCATCCTACCTCAAGCTGGGTCTGATCAATCCCCTGCCCAAAAAGCTGATCCTTGACTTCGCCGCAAAGCATGAAACAGTCATCGTTGTTGATGAGCTTGATCCCGTTATCGAAAACCACTGCCGCGCACTTGGCATCAATGTGATCGGCAAGGCTGACGGCGTGCTTCCCCTCTGCGACGAATACTCCGAAGAGCTCCTTCGCACACGTCTTCTCGGTATCGAGCCTGACTACTGCGAGATCGCCTCACCCATTCCTCCCCGCCCGCCGGTACTTTGCCCCGGATGCCCCCACAGAGGCGTGTTCTACACTCTCTCAAAGCTGAAGCTTCGCGTGTCCGGTGACATCGGTTGCTACACTCTCGGCGCTGTTGCTCCTCTTTCCGCAATCGATTCCGTTTACTGCATGGGCGCGTCCATCTCCTCCCTCCACGGTACTGCAATAGTTCGCGGTGAGGCTGACAAGTACGTTTCCGTAATCGGTGACTCCACATTCATGCACAGCGGTCTCACAGGCCTTGTGAACGTGGTTTATAACGGCGGCAATACCACCAACATTATTCTCGACAACAGTATCACAGGCATGACAGGCCATCAGGACAACCCGCTTACAGGCAAAACGCTCATGGGCACTCCGGCACCTAACCTTTGCCTTGAAGACATCTGCGCATCTCTCGGTGTATCCCGTGATCACATCCGCACAGTTGATCCCGCAGATCTGAAGGCACTTGAGGCGGTCATCAAGGAAGAAGTAAACGCACCCTGCCCGTCCGTTATCATCTGCCGCCGTCCCTGCGCTCTTCTCAAGACAGCAAAGCGCGGTCCCGCTGTTAAGGTTGACCACGACAAGTGTATCGGCTGCAAGATGTGCATGAAGATCGGTTGCCCCTGCATCTCCATGGTTGACGGCAAGGCTGTAATTGACCAGTCCATGTGCGTAGGCTGCGGACTTTGCGCACAGATGTGCAAGCTCGGCGCTATTCAGTAAAATTCTATTAATCAACGAAAGTGAGGCATAATCATGTCTAAGAATATAATGATCGTAGGTGTTGGCGGACAAGGCTCTCTGCTTGCATCAAAAATCCTCGGCAAGGCTGCAATGGACATCGGATGCGACGTTAAGGTGTCCGAGGTTCACGGTATGTCACAGCGCGGCGGCTCTGTTGTAACCTATGTTCGCTTTGGAGACGAGGTTTACTCCCCCGTTATCACCAAGGGAGACGCTGACGTTATCCTGTCATTCGAGCTTCTCGAGGCTGCACGCTGGCTTCCCAATCTGAAGAACGGCGGCACTATCGTAACATCCACACAGCAGATCAATCCTATGCCCGTTATCACAGGTGCGGCAGTTTATCCCGACGAGATCGTTGAGGATATGAAGGCTCTCGGCGTTGACGTTCGTGCATATGACTGCACATCCATCGCTGAAGCTGCAGGCAACGCAAAGGCATCCAACGTAGCACTCATCGGTCTTGCAGCAGACGTGCTCGGCTTTGATCTCGATGTACTCAGAAATGCAGTTGCCGCTTGTGTTCCCGCGAAGGCTCTGGAAGTTAACCTCAAAGCCTTCGACATGGCTGCGGAAATGGCGAAAAACGCTCAGTAATCGAGGACAAAATGGTGGATCTTTTATCCCTACAGAAAAAATTCATCCTTGCACATCTCGGTGAGGGAGACACGGCAGTTGACTTCACCATGGGCAACGGATACGATACGGTATTTCTCTCAAACACCGTCGGCAAGTCAGGGCAGGTCATCGCTTTTGACATTCAGCCCGACGCGCTTGCCTCAACGGAACAGAATCTGAAGAAAAACAACTGCCCCGACAACTGGCGGCTCATCTGTGCATCCCACGATCGGGCAAACGAATTCATCCACGGCAAGATCAAGGCGGGAATGTTCAATCTCGGCTATCTTCCCGGTGCAGGCCGCAAGGAGCTTACAACTAAGCGCACCACTACCCTGCCGGCAGTCTCCCGTGCGATCGAGATGCTGGGTGAGGACTCCGTGCTTCTTGTGGCTGTGTACCCCGGTCATCCCGAAGGTGCGCTTGAGGGTGAGGAGCTGATCGAATATTTCAGCACTCTTTCCCGATTCAAGTACAGCATAGCCCAGTTCAGAATGGTAAACTCCCCCGAAAGCCCGTTTTTTGTAGTAATCGAGACAAAATAACACCCGCATAATTATTCGCATAAAACTATCCGACAACAGAAACG
>JAGBGV010000344.1 GCA_017935805.1 Clostridia bacterium
CCGTTGTCAACGAGAGTGTAAATGGATTCGGGATCGCCGCCAAGCTGTGTGTAATAGTCCTTGTTCATAAGGAGACAGTGGCTGTGACGGGTAACGTCCATGAAGTAGTCACCTGCGAGCATGAAACGTGTGTTTACGTTAAGAGAAGCACTTTCCATGAGGCCGTCATACCAGTACTTTTCATCGAAGTTGAAGTACTTACCGTATGTAGCATCGTGGAAGAGACCTTCAGCAGAAAGTCTTGTTACACCAAGGTCATTGATGATAAGGCTGATTCCTTCTGCGCCTGCCTGAATAAGACTGCGGATCTCGGAACCGGATACGCCGTAGTCGTAGTCGGACTCGATGTAGCGGAATACAATGTTGAGGTCCTCAGCAACCTTCTGGTTTCTCTGAAGAGCGGAGTCGGAGGCCTTGTCACCTTCGATCTCGTCAGCACCCTGGATAAGGTAGTTGGAAGATCTGTAAGATGCCTGCTGGTCAGCGTCAACGTTGATGGATGTGTGGATCATGAAGGTTTCGCCGCCGAAGTCCAGATCTGCAAGGGCTACATCGTCACCCTGGCTGCCGGAGGGAGTTTTGCCGCCCTGTGTTCCTGTGTTGTTGCACGCAACAAATCCTGTGCAGAGAGAAAGCATAAGCACAAAAGCCATGATGCGTGTGAAAAGCTTTTTGAGGTTTATCATTATGATATCTCCTTATATGATATTTTCTCTAAACTATATTATAATCATTCGTTCCGCCATTGTCAACATATATTATGTAATATTATCTAAAAAGTTCAGTTTTTGAAGGCAAAAAGCATCCGCAAAACAGACCTGTTCGTGCCGCTTTTTGACGCAAAAATCCCATCACGCAACAAAAAATCCCCTGTTTGTTTATATAGTACTTGATTTTTTTACCGGTATTGTGCTATAATGTGTATATCTATAATGATGCTTATGATCGGATACTGTTTTTTGTGTCCGTTGTTTGTCTCATTACCTTGAGTATATTTACAGAGAGGATACAAGACGTGAAAAAGAAACTGATATTCATACTTGTGGCACTGCTTTGCCTCATTCCCACAGTGGTGGCGATCTCCAGCTATAACAAGACGAAAAACGCCCCTGTTGACTATGACAATGCAATAGCCATCTCCATTGATGACATAAACGGAAAGAACTTCACTCTTGAAAAGGAGGAGGAAGGAGACGAGGCGGATGACCTTATCAAGTATTTCCTCGATCTCAAGGAGGACAGCCAGAAGATCTCTGCACTTCCCGATTCACTGATGGGCGAAAAGTTCTTCAAGGTAACGATCTCCACTTCAGTTCGTGAGGAGAGCTATTCCTTCTATTTCTCACCCGACCCGTCTACCAACTATTTCGTTGCACCGAACGGCTCTACATACAAGATCAGCGAAAAGGACGCTACAAAGTTTATCACAACCAAGTATGCGGAGAGTATTTACGATAACTCCACCATTCCTGCGCTGACACTTTCAGGCATCATCGGAGTATCTCCCGACACCGCCACATGGAAGTACAAGAACTACACAGGTGAATACGTTGAGGCTGATACAGAGACTCTTACCTCACCCGAAAGCGAGACTCACAGCGTTGAGGGCGGTCTTGATCTGGAGTTTGACATTGTACCCGACTATTCCTCTGTAAGAGTGACAGACTCCGACGGCAGCGTTCTCTACGAGGGCACTATCGAAAACCTCTCTATCTTCACTCTCACCCAGTCAAAGACTGTAACAGTCGATGTACAGGCAAAGTGGTACGAGGATCCCTCCCGTTCCTTCTGCGGTGAGCTGAATTACTCCTTCATTTCCAACGTACTTGCTCCTGCTGAATTCTACCTTGGTCTTACCACTGTTGAGTCCGGCAGATTTACCGCTATTACCGCGCTGAACGTAACAGATCCTTCGGCTATCGAGTTCTCCACCTCCATGGAAAAGACAGCCGCACCCAAGTTCTACTCTATCGGTAACAATACTGCAGTAGCGCTTCTTCCCGTTCACGCTGACATTCAGAGCGGACACTACACCATCTCCTTCAAATACGGCGGAATCACTCAGGACACTATCCTCACAGTTCAGCATGCAGGCGAGAGAGTATCTTACTACTCCGTTCCTGCTGACGTTGTAAACAAATACCGTTCACAGGCTGCCATAGATCAGTGGGTACAGGTATCCGGCGAGATCATGGCAAAATCCGAGAGCACACGCCACTTCAGCGGATACTTCCTTGAGGGTGTAACCGGAGCAAATATCCAGCGAGGCTTCGGACGTGACATCTACCTTAACGGAAGCACAACAATATCCTACCGCAACAACGGTGTTGACTATGCCTGCACCAATAATGTTGACGTAGTTGCTTGTAACGCAGGTGTGGTTTGCTACGCAGGCGCACTTGATTACACAGGTAACATTGTTGTAATCGACCACGGTCTCGGACTCAAGACATGGTACTACAACATGGGCTCTGTCTCTGTAAATGTTGGCGACACTGTTGCAAGAGGCGACAAGATCGGCGTAACAGGCATGACAGGCTTCACCGGCTCAAACGGTGTTCACATCGCTATGTCCGTTGCTGACCAGTTCGTATCTCCTTACGACACATGGCAGGACAGCGAGGTAGCCGGCAAGGTTCTTATCGCTAAGGTTGACGAATAAGTGCGAGCAAAATAAATAATCAAAAATACTAGTGAAACTGGTGGTACGCACAAGACAAAAAATGCATATAACTATCTGCACCTTAAGATGTACTGAAATAGTCCCTACATTTTATGTGGAGCACTTCTACTGAAAATCCGGTTAACAGAGCCTTCCTCCGGGAGGAAGGTGACAGACGAAGTCTGGCGGAAGGAGCCTGCGTCAATATCAAGATAAGTTATACTCTATTGTCCCGCGCTCTC
>JAGBGV010000345.1 GCA_017935805.1 Clostridia bacterium
ATCTCAAGAGGGTCGCCCTCGCGGATTCGCATAGTTCTGCGGATCTCCTTCGGGATAACCACACGCCCGAGATCGTCGATTCTTCTAACTATACCTGTTGCTTTCATGTTCCTGTTTCTCCTTCTATGCAGAATTTTTGCCTGCGGATATATTGTCTCTCAAATTTCGGAAGATTATACGGAGGAAACATTGGCAGAAATTTGATTTGATTTTTTCAAGCTCTTAATAAAAAAACAAAGCCCCGACTTAGTCAGAGCTTGTCTTATCATTTTTTATTTTACTGTTCACGGAATGTAACAGTACCTGTCTCCGCATCCATTGATTCGACAATGGCAATAGATTCCAGATGATATCCCAGATTACGGATGCTTCTGCCACCAAACTGGAATCCCTTTTCAATTGCTATACCGAGACCTTCCACGGTCGCACCTGCAGATTCTGTTATAGAGATAAGACCCTGAAGTGCACATCCGTTTGCAAGGAAATCATCAATAATCAGAACATGGTCGTCAGGGCTCAAAAACTTTTTGGAAACGATGACCTGATTCTTGTTCTTGTGAGTGAACGACTCAACCTCCGCAACGTACATGTCTCCGTCGATGTTTACGCTCTTTGACTTCTTTGCGAATACCAGCGGTACACCAAAGCAACGCGCCACAGAGCAAGCAATGGCAATACCGGATGCCTCAATTGTCAGCACCTTGTTGATATTCTTTCCGGCAAATCTGCGCTTGAATTCCTCACCAAGCTGGTCCATAAGGGAAATATCCATCTGATGGTTGAGAAAGCTGTCAACCTTGAGCACATTACCGGGCTTTACAACACCGTCTTTAATGATTCTTTCTTCCAAAAAGTTCATACTGCCACCCCTATACCGTAATTTGTCTAATTATAGCACATATTTCGCAATTTGTCAGTATTTTTCAAAAAAATTCTCTCATTTTATAAATTGTCAAAGCCCATCCTCAATCGAAGACGGGCTTTGTTAATATCAGCGGAGCGATTGTCCCGCTATATTTTTCTTATGGTGTACAAACTGTTCATGACAGTCCACAGCGAGGGAAAGTATTTCATGATGTTCCACACTCCTGCTCCGTTCAGTCCGTACTCTGACACAAGCCGCAGCATTGCCTCCGAGCTTCTCCCATTGCCAAACCAAACTATATGCTCCACAGCATCATTATAGGTCTGCGGCCTGTCATAATATGTGAAATACGGCGACTGCGCTGTCTCGTCATATTCGATTGCAGCCCCTCTGTCAAGTGCAAGCTGTACTGCCTCCACATTTCCGAGTGATCTTGCCTTTGACTCCCCTCTCACATACGGAAGCGCCCAGTCATAGCCGTAATTCGGTATTCCCACAAATATCTTATCTCGCGGGATCTCGGTCACTGCGTAGTCGATAACGCGTCGGACTTCATTTATCGGTGATACCGGAAGAGGCGGTCCGTAGGTGTAGCCCCACTCGTATGTCATCAGCAGCACATTGTCAGCCGCTGCGCCGAGTAAGCCGTAATCATGTCCGGCATAGAGAAGACCGGGCTGATCCGCACGGTATTTCGGTGCAAGTGAGACAAACACCGGATATGCTTCGCCCAGTGCTGCTGACAACTTTTCAATAAACTCCGCATATGCAGCAGAATATTCCCCGGGTATATACTCAAAATCAACATCCACGCCGCCGTAGCCTTTTTCCAAAACGGTCTGCACTACGCTGTTTATGACTGCTGTTGACAGAGTCTCGTTTGCCAACACCTCTGCCGCCAATTTTGAGGAGAATGTGCCACGCTCTGTCAGAGATGTCAGCACAAGGAGAGGAACAGTTCCATATTCTCGAGCGAGAGTCAGCACCCCTGCTTCGTCGCCTGCGGGAGGAATGAGACTTCCGTCATCACGGATACCGTATGAGAACACCGACAGATATGTCAGATACGGCAATGTCCGTCGAAGTATCGCTTGGTCTATCGTGGGGTATGCGTATCCGTTTGATGATATCTCCCCAAGGGGTGGTGTTTCGTATGAGATATTGAGCACCTGTCCGGGATAAATAGAAGGTAATCCTCCGAGTATGGGATTGTTGCGGTACATATCAAGAAGTGACACACCGTACATTGTTGCTATTCTTTCGAGAGTCTCACCACCGCGCACCGTATGAGTAACCGTTGGGAACAGAATGACGAGATCCTGCCCTACCACCAACCGCCCCGGGTTCTCAAGCAGATTATCCGTTATTATCCGTGTTGGCGGTATCCCGTATTCTCTGGCGATGGAGTATATACTGTCTCCCCGCTCTACTGTATGTATAAGCATAAAAAACCAACCTTTCGCTGTATATGATCCGTTTATGATCAGTATATGCGGCATTTCACATTCTGATGACAATATTTCGGTGATATAATAAAAATAATACGTCCCCCCTCTCGACAATTCGACTGCAAAGTGTTATCATATTGTTAGCGTAACGTAAATACCAAAGATATTATTTCGATTTGTCTTTTCGTAAATATTTCGTTTTATACCGGCAAATACTACCCTCAGATAAATACTATCTAATTTATTGATTCGAGGTAATACAATGAGCAAAAACATTATCGAAACAGTCAGAGCACGGGAAATACTTGACTCCCGCGGAAACCCCACAATTGAGGCAATCGTTGTCCTTGAGGACGGCACATGCGGTATTGCGGCAGCTCCGTCCGGTGCGTCTACGGGAAAATATGAGGCGCATGAGCTTCGGGACGGCGACAAGAGCAGATACAACGGCAAAGGTGTGCTGGGCGCGGTAGAAAACGTAAACGACAAGATCAACAGCGAGCTTCACGGTCTGCGATGCGACGTGGGTGTGGTTGACAGTCGAATGATCCGCCTTGATGACACGGAAAATAAAAAGCGTCTTGGTGCAAATGCCATTCTTGCTGTTTCCATGGCGGCTGCCCGTGCTGCTGCATCATACTACAAGCTCCCCCTCTACCGTTATCTGGGCGGCGTATCAGGCAAAACGCTTCCGATTCCCATGATGAATATCCTGAACGGCGGAGCACACGCGGCAAACAGTCTTGATATTCAGGAATTTATGATAATGCCAACAAAATTCGGCACATTTTCCGAGGCACTTCGGGCAGGAGTCGAGATTTGCCACAAGCTGGGCGCGATTCTGAAGAAGGACGGGCACATTACAACTGTGGGAGACGAGGGTGGTTTCGCACCCAATCTCAAGACTGCCGACGAGGCTCTTGACTATATCGTCCGTGCTATAAATGAGGCCGGGTACTCCAAGGATCAGGTGCAGATCGCGCTGGATGCCGCTTCAAGTGAATGGGCAAACGGAAGCACCTACACTCTCCCCAAGCGCGGCAAGGTCTACACCTCAGTTGAACTGATAAACGAATGGAACAGACTGTGCGGCAAGTATCCTCTGGTTTCCATTGAGGACGGCATGGGTGAGGATGATGATGACGGCTGGAGCGAGATGACAAAGCACATCGGAGACCGCTGTATGCTTGTGGGGGATGACTATTTCGTGACAAATCCGAAGAAGCTAAAAAACGGCATCGACAATCACCGTGCAAATGCGATACTTGTAAAGCCTAATCAGATAGGTACGCTGACAGAAACGATGGAAGTAGTAAATCTTGCTCGCTCCCACGGATACCGCACGATTATTTCCCACCGTTCGGGTGAGACAACAGACACCACGATCGCGGATATAGCTGTAGCGCTGAATGCAGGCTATATCAAAACCGGAGCTCCCGTTCGCGGTGAGAGATGTGCAAAGTACAACAGACTTCTCCGAATTGAAAGCGAGCTTGGCGGCGACGGAAAATACGGTGGATAATACTACACCGTCTATTTTTGAACAAACCGTGAATTAATCCGTCTTGCTATTGCAATTGAGAACAGCTTATGATATAATAATTTAGTATTTGGCAAGCAAAAATAGCTCGTGAATCAAGGCCATACCAGCCGGGGG